>CAMLKO010000032.1 GCA_946480495.1 uncultured Caulobacteraceae bacterium | reverse complement strand
CCCCCGAGTCTGGCCATGCCGACTAAGGCCAAGCCCTCACGCGCGCTGCCCACCGGCGGCGCCAGGCTCGATCCTGCCCTGCTGCGGATCGTGGAGGCCCTTGCCCGCGCCGACGCTCGCCGTGACTATGCCGCTCGCATGGCTGAGTCCCGGAAGGCCTGACATGAGGGTCGCGATCTACGCGCGCTACTCGTCTGACCGCCAGAACGAGCGGTCGATAGACGACCAGCTTACCGTCTGCCGCCGTCATGCCGAGGGCCGGGGCTGGAGCATCGTCGCCACCTTCAGCGACGCAGCCTTGTCAGGGGCTGCGATGGCCAACCGGCCCGGCCTGCTGGCGCTGGTCGCCGCCGCTGAGGCCGGCGCCTTCGATCTTGTGCTGGTCGAGGACGAGGACCGGCTGGCCAGGAACCTAGAACACCTCGCCCACGTCGCCTCGCGCCTGGACTTCGCGCGGGTCAGGCTCGCCACCTTGTCCACCGATCACGTCGAGGAGCTGCACGTCGCCTTCAAGGGCCTGCAGGCCAGCCAATACATCAAGAACCTGTCCCAGAAGACGAAGCGGGGCATGGTCTCCAATGCGGAGAAGGGCTTAGCGACGGGGTCGCGCATCTATGGCTATCGTTCCGCTCCGGGCGGACAGATGGAGATCGTCGAGGACCAGGCCGAAGTCGTGCGTCGCATCGCCGCCCTCTACGCGCAGGGCATGACGCCGCGGGCGATTGCGAACCGGCTGAACGTCGATGCCGTCCCTTCACCGCGCGGCGGCCTCTGGAACGCCAACGTCATCGGCGGCCACCGGGCCAGAGGCACCGGGATCCTCCGCTGCGACATCTATGCCGGGGTGAAGCTCTGGAACCGGCTGGAGGTCAGGCGCGATCCCCGCACGGGCAAGCGGCTCTCAAGGGCCCGCCCGGAATCGGAATGGAAGCGCACGTCGGTCCCGCACCTCCGGATCATCGACGACGAGACCTGGGCGGCGATCAAGGCCCGCCAGCGCGCTGAGGCCGGTCACCGTCCCGAGCAGCTGGTGAAGAAGCGCGGCGGCGTCTTCTCCGGCCTGCTGAAGTGCGGGGTCTGCGGCGCCTCGTACACCTCCTACACGACCGGCAAGCTGATCTGCTCCGCTCACCGGGAGAAGGGGCCATCCGCCTGCGCCAACAGCCGCACCGTGCGCCGGTCTGAGGTCGAGGATCGCGTGCTGGAAGGCCTGCGGACCCGGCTCCTCGCGCCCGAAGCCGTGGCCGCCTACGTCCGCGTCTATCACGCCGAATGGGATGCGGTGCAGCGGGAGGCCGGGGCGAACCGGCGGCCCATGGAAAAGCGCATCGCCGAGCTCTCACGCGGGATCGAGCGCGCCGTGGATGCGATCTGCGCCGGAACGGCCGGCGCCGCGCTGCAGGGCCGCCTTGCCACCATGGAGACCGAGAAAGCCGCGCTGGAAGCCCAACTGGCAGAGGTCCCGCCGTCGTCTCCGATCACCCTGCATCCGCGCCTCGCCGACGGTTACATCGCCCGGATCGAGCATCTGCACGCCCGTCTCGCCGAGGTCTGCGCCGACGAAGACGCTCCGGAGAACCGGCTGCTGCTCGATGAGGTCCGGGGCCTGGTCGAACGCATCGACATCATCCCCAAGTCCCAGGAGCGAGGGGGCCCTATCGACCTCCTCCTCCACGGTTCTCTCGCCTGGGCCCTTGGGGCCGCCCATGAACGTCCGGGGAACGAACGTATGAGGGCGATGGTAGCTGGGGCGCGCTACCCGCGTTCGCATACCAGTGTTGCCATTCCGATCCGGCTTCCGCTTCGGGCGTAGAACAAAAAAAGACCCCCCAGCCCGCGAGGGCCAGGGGGTCAGTGCGTGGGCGGCGCCAGGGAAGCGCCGTCCGGGGGAAAGGGGTTAGGGCGTGGGCGGATCGCCGGTGCAGCCGCTCAAAGCCGCCTCCAGCTCGCCGATATAGCCGTTGCGCAGCCGGCGCCCGGCCAGCAGCAGCTGCACGCCGAGGTCGGGGTTGCGCGCGTCGTGGGCGGCCTTCAGCGCCGCGTCGGTGTCGGGAAGGGCCCGCTTCACCGGCCGGGGTTGAGGGTCGCACTTGACCGGCACGGCCACCTTCACTTCGCGGACCTCGATCCGGGGCTCGGAGGTGGTGGCGCAGGCGGTGAGGAGCGCGGCAAGGGCGATTACGCTATTCCGCAGCATCGGCTTCCTCCTTGGGCTGTCTGGGTACGACGCTGAGGTCTAGCTGTATGTCCATGCTGGCAATGATGGTGGTCGCCAACCGCCCGTGGGGCTTCTCGGTCCATGTCCCGCTATTCGACAGGTGGCCCCAGCCGGTGCGGTCCTTCGTGGTGGCGCATAGGGCGGATCGCAGCGCGTCCGCGTCCGCGGCCCGCTCGGTCCAAGGTATGGCGATGAGGTCCAGGTCGCGCCGCCGCGAGCCGTGGACGGCTAGCGCGTAACCGTGCGACCGTGCGGTCTCGATAAGCGACGGCAGGGCCTGCTCACAGAACACCGCAATCGCGGCAGTGCGCGTCGCCTCCTCAAACGCCCGCGCCGACGATGTGTAATGATCTGGATGGCTCCACTCGCCCATCCTACGGCTCCCCCAACCGTTCCACCGCCGAGGCGCAGAGATCGCCGCTGGCGCGTGTGGCCATGATCCGGGCCGCCTGTGCCGCGTCATCCCGCGAAGCCGCCTGGGCGGCCGTCTGGCGGGCGTGATTGGCCTTGCTGGCGGAGACGGCTTCCTGTTTCAACCGCTCAACGCTGTCGCTGGCCGCCTGGCGGGCATCGTCGAGCGTCTTGACGTTCCCCCGGCAGACGCCAAGATCCCGCGAAGCCGCCAGCGCTTCCGACTGCCAGGTCTTGTGCGTGGCGGGGTCGATCAGCGCCGCGCGGGCGCTCTTCAGGTCCGCCTTGGCGTGGTGCAGGCGCGCGGTTTGCGCTCCGATGGCCACGACAAGGACGGCGAGGCCGATGAGGCGCCAGTAGCGCAGGACGAAGGCGATAGCGGTCACCGCTTCTCTCCTCTGTGCTTAAGCCACTGGAACACCAGAGCCGCCACAGCGAGCAGGGCCGCTATCGTCGCCAGCACAGCCGCCACCTTCGCCACTGTCTCTGACTTATCGGCATAAGGCGCGATGGCGTCGGAGACCTGTTTCACCGCCACCGGGGCTGTTGCCGCAACGGTCGCGGCCGTGGTCAGGAAGCTCTTGCTGGTGACGAGCGGCTTGCTCATCGGGGACGGGGGGGTTTCGATAGCGCGGGTTACGCTGGACGGGGGCGTCGCGTCAGTGCTGCCGGGCTCATCGGTGGACCATAGGATCACTTCGGCCGCGCGGCGATTGACGAGGCCCTGTCGCTTCTTTCCGCCCGCGTTGACGAACCGCGTCATCTGGGCCGGGACCTGGTCGAAAGCCCGCGCACGCAGTATTCCCCAAATCGACCATTCGGGCTTCTTGGGGTCCCCGTCGCCCAAGTTAAACACGAAGGACAGCAGGGCGGCGTACTGGTTTTCGGTCAGATCATTGACGACATCGCCGATGCGCTTCCAGAGCTTCGCCGCAGACGTGAGAAGGTCCTGGCGCAACCACGTTTTGGCCTGCGCGGCCGTGATCGTGAGGCCTTCGTGAACCTCGGGGCCAGTATGGCCGTATCCGATCGTCCACGGATCTCCCGGCAAGGTGCGCCAATCCGGTCGCCGCTTGGCCGGCGGCTTGGCCATCTCGATGCCGCGGAGCGAGTCTGGATCAGGATAGGCCTTCAGGCGCAGGGCTTCCTTGTCGGCGACGAACGTCACCGCTACGTCAGGTATTGGGCGCATGGGGGCCTCGTGCTATGGTGATCGGGCTGCAAGCGGCGTGGAAAGCAGACACGCACCGAAGACAGCCCGGCTGCCATTGGGCTCTGGGGCGGAAGCCACGGGAGTGGCCCGCAAGCCAGATTAGCGCCCGGCCTTGCAGCATCTTCACTTCAGGAATGCAGCGACAGCCAGGATCAGGCCGACAATGACGACTGCGGCGCGCCAGAGGTAATCGGCCCCGCTCGCCTTGCCGGTGTTGGTATTGGCTTGGCTTTCAAGGCGGCCCAGCGTGCCATTCGTCCCGGCGAACAGGGCCTCCACCTCCTTGCGGGTGATGAAGGTCGCGGTCTGGTCTGATAGGGTCTGTCTGAACTCGTTAACCGCGTCGAACCGCTTGTCTGAGGCGGCTTCAGCCTTCGACACAGCCTTTTCGGCCGCCTGCATGGCGATCTGAGTGGCTCGGTCCTGAGCGGCCATCTGCTCGGTAAGCCTGCGGTCCAGGGCGACGATGCGTTCGCGGGCGATGGCGTCGGTGGATTTCACTCCGAACCCCCGATCCGCGCCCGTGACTCGGCCATCTGCCTCTCCTGCCGCAGCTCTCCGGCAAGTTGGTGGATGCGTGCGTCCTGAGCGTCGAGGCGCTCCTCGCAGCCGCGATGGGCATGGGTCAGGCGGTCGATCTCGGCGACATAATGGGCCATGAGCGTCTTAACCTGCTCATTGACCGCGTTCATGATGTTGGCCCGGCTGGTCCACCAGCCTCCAAAGGCGCCCATCGCGACCATCAACAGGACGCCAACAGCCTTGGCCATCCAACTGTCGCCAAGGATCGTGATCCAACTGTTTTCATTCACCCGTTAGCCTGAGCAACATGGCTCCCCCCCTGCCTGCGTTATCGGAATGCTGCTGACGCTTGCGGTCAGGGTGTGGTAAGGGCGACGGCATGACCGTCGAACGCGATCTCTTGTGGATAGTCCCCGGCGCGGGATACGCCGCGTTCATCGCCGTTTTGGCCGTCGTCTCACTGCTCAGGCCAGACACCGAAGAGCGGTCGGGCGACGAACCGGCCGACGATCCCACTTGGGGTTACGGCGGGTTTTAAGGCAGTAGCGCAGCCGTCGCGCCGCCCGCGAGATTTCCGGCCGTGTTGAGCGCGGTTTGGTTCCAGTGAATGGTATCCACCAGCAGTCCCGCGCCCATGAAGTCTTGATAAGACATCACCAGATCGAGGCCGCCGTTTTCGGTGCAGGCCTCGGATATCGCTTCTCGCACAGCCTGGAAGGCCGCGTCTTTGGCGGAATCTGTGTTGCGGTCTATCGACATCATGAACACTGGCATGGCCGAATAATCGCCAGCCGGATCGGCCGCGCCGAGCGCCGCGCGAAGATTGTCACGCAGTGTCACCACGCCGGTCTTTACCGTCGCCTTGGCGATAGAGTTCATGGCGTCGTTCTCACCGCCCTCGAAGACGATCCCTCGGATCGTTGCCGTCCCGCCAGCGGCCTCGATAAGCGCCTTCGCTTCGACCATTTTAGCGGCCAGCGCGTCCCGATAGACGGGCGAGGGATTCCATCCGCCAGTCGTGATGCCGATGCCGGAGGCCGCGCCACAGACCACACACAACTTGCGACCCGTCGCCGCCGTGTAGGCAGCCGCGAAGGCCGGCAGGAGCGAGCCGGTGTTGGAAACGCTGCCGGCGGGGGGGCTGTAGTGTCGGGTGGGGTCCTTAAGTGGCCGGATATATCCAAGCGCGTATTCGACCGCATCGCCCCACGTGACCGGAGTCGATGTGAGGTAGTCGCCTTGGCCCTGCATGTTGGACTGGCCGCCGAAGCCCAAGATATCGTAGTCTTGCCCGTCGAGCTGCGCCAGACCGTTCGCTTCCCGATAGTGCTGGGCCATGACCGCGCGATCCTCCGACTCCGGCTCGCGGTGCATGATGATTGCGCCATACCAGTCTTGCTCGGTGGAAGCCGCAGAACTCATCGACGCCATGTTGACGAGGTATCTGTAACCAGCCTCTGTATAGGCGTCCGTGAGCGTCGTGGCAGTATTGACCAGTTCGTCCCCACCGTTGAGCGCGTGTTTAGTGGCGAGGTTGGCGAACACAGCCTCAGACACCACCTCGACGTCCCATGTCGTTTCGGCCAAGGACCCGGCCCGCGAACCCGAGCCGACACCCGTGATGTCATAGCTGCTGGTGAAGCGGAAATCGCCGAGGAACTTGTTTTCAAGAACCTTGTTGGACGCCTTGTATACTCGCGTGACGCCCGACGTGCCCGGCCGCCCAGCATACAAAATGTAGAGCGGAATGGTGACTGTTACGAGGTTGGCGCCATACAGCCCCTGACCGCTCGCCATCTCAAGGTAGTACTTGCCCCGCGCGTCCTGCCGCAGCGTGGGTCTCGCTGACGGCGTGGCCTGGATCATGTGGTTGCCATTGCCGGACCTGTCGCGGACATAGCCAACGGGGTCGCCGGCCGCCGTCACATCTCCGGTTCCATCGCTGTTCTGCTTCAGGTCGGATAAATCGCTGAGCTGCCACCATCCCCCTTGCGCCCCGCGAAAAGCCAGGGCGATCTTTAGTTCTGCGGGGATTGCGGCGGGCGCGGTGGCGACATTGGTATAGGGAAACAGGCTCATGCTGGGGCTCCCGCATACTGGATGATGACTGAATTGACCGCGCCGACAATATCGCTGATGACCACGAGTACTTGGTCGCTTGAACTATAGGATAGCGACAGCCCGCTTAGATTGACGGGCGTGCCCGCCACGACGTCATCTTGGTGAAGGATTGTCCCGTTAGCGACCAGCGTGAAGTGGAGACTGCCAGACCCGTTGAGAATCTCTGCGTAAAGACGATCAAGACTGGCCCCCGACGGGGCGTAAACCTCGGCGTAGTAACCCCCCTCCAGAACGCCAGCATCCTGGGTAATATAGACGCCGGTCGAGATCGCTATAGCAGCGGCCGCGGCGGCGGCGGCGGCTGCAGAATCGGAGGCTTCACCGGCCTTGGTCGTAGCGGTGGCGGCTGAGGTGGAGGCTTCACCGGCCTTGGTCGTAGCGGTGGCGGCTGAGGTGGCCGTGTTGTTTTCCGAGGCGGCAGCCGCCGCAGCCGACGCCTCTGCCGCCTCGGCGGCGGACCAGGGCGTACCCTTCGTGACCTGCGACCACGAGCCCGCGCCAGATGCGCCCAGCTTGCTGTAGAGACCGTTCTTTTCCGGATCGACGTCGGCGTTGACGACGCCCACTGTCCCGGCGTCATGCACCAGGTCGGCATAGAGGTGGGCCTGGGTGTCATAGATCACCGCGCCGCCGGCGGCGACCGCCTCGACCATGAGGTTGATCTGATCTTCGTTGTCGCCCCAGAGCCCGCGGATTTCAGACTTGATCGGCTCGTGCGGGCCGGAGGCTGGAACGCCGTCGGTCTCATAGTCGCGATAGACTTGGTTAGCCGTCGTGGACAGGCCCATGGGTCAGGTCTCCGAGATTTAAGATCAGCGTTTTGCGGCGAAATAGGCGGCGAGACTGGAGCGTTGACCCGCGTCGGTATTGCCGGCGATCACGAGCACTTCGCTGATGACGCCGTTCCAGAACAGGGTTCCCCCGGACGTCGCTCCCAGCCTTGCGGTCGTCGTTCCGGTCGCCTGCGTCACCGAAGTTGTGGCGACGGCCCCCCCGTCGACGGTGATGCCCATGGTCCCGCTCGGAAATAGCCCGGCGAAGTTATGACGCCCTGAGAGGTCGACCGTGGCGTCCGCGACCAGGCTGCCGGCGCCCGAAATGCGCGCCCGGTTGACCCCGCCGGAAACGGTGCGCTGGATGGCGCGCCATGTGGCCGAGGTGACGCCGCCATAGCCGACGGCCGTTCGCGCGGTTGCATCCGCTGCCAGCGCGTCCTGGCTGACCAGAACCCAGACCTCGCCCTCGGCCGCGCCCGTCGGCCAACCGGTGGGAATGCCGGTGTACGCCAGTTGATCGTTCGAGCCGTCGAAGGTGACGCCCGGGCGCCCGTTGAAGCTGGTCAAGGACGCGACCGGCTGGTTGGCGCCCGTCGCCTGCACAAAGGCGGCCCCGCTCTTGCGATCGCTCCAGCTCGAAACCGCCCCCGCCGCCAGGTCTTCGGCATGCAGCCAGCCGACCAGCAGCGCGCCGAGATTGGTCGGGCTCCAACTGCTCGACCGACGCCGCAGCGATAACGCCGGTGGCGGCATCGCCAGCCCGCGCGACCCGATGAACATCAGCGCTCCTTGTAGGGCGTGCAGCGCACCGTCGCCGTGCCCGACGAGGACAGCGCCTTGACGGCGGTCGCGGCCGTGACGGGAATGATCTCCGGCTGGTTGGCGACGATCCGAATAGAGGTGCCGTCATCGACCGCGGCCGATCCGGCGGTGTTGACGAAGATGTCGACGTCCGATGAGAGGCGGATAAATTTGCACCCCGCCGGCGGGGTGATGATCGTCGCGGAGGTGGTGACTGAGGTCTTGGTCCCGTTGGCGTGGTCGTAGATCGGGTCCTGGTCCTTGGACGGCGCGACCGACAGGCTGCCGGCGTTGGTCTGCGACCCCAGGGCGGCCGGAACCAGAGCGATCAGCGCCGCGAGCCGTTGCGCGATGCGTTGCAACCTGCCGTTCAGCCCGGATGACGCGGTGTCAGTGCCCGGCGCAGCTTCCGTTACGGCTCCCGCTAGGGTTTTCAGATCCTCCTGCTTCGCGGCCGTCGCCCCGAGATTGAGCGCCGTCAGCATGCCCCGGACGAAGGCGATCAGGCTGGCGTTGGTTGCCGGGTTGGTGACGGCGGCGCTTGTCGTCGACCCCAGCGCCAGGTTGTCCCCGTCGGCGACGTAATGCATGGGCTTCTGGACGCCGCCGCCCGCGTCGTGGGTGGCGATGGTCGTCGGCGCGCCCGCGCTGTTCAGCACGGTGATGTTGTCGGCCATGGGTGTCCTCTGCTGCTACGCGACGAGGTTCAGCAGCCCGCTGATTGCGGGGCGCGAGAAGTCGAGCGTTCCGCCGGT
>CAMLKO010000031.1 GCA_946480495.1 uncultured Caulobacteraceae bacterium | reverse complement strand
TTCGGCGAGCTGGACGCGCGCTCCAACCAGTGCGCCCAGGCGCTGCTGGCGCAGGGTCTGAAGCCCGGCGACCGGGTGGCGGTGCTGGCCAAGAACGTCGACGACTTCTTCGTCCTGTGGCTCGGCGCGGCCAAGGCGCGGGTGACGCTCGCGCCGGTGAACTATCGCCTGGCCCCGCCCGAGGTCGCCTTCATCGTCAAGGATGCGGGCGCGAAGCTGCTGGTCTGCGGCGAGGACTTCGCCGATGTCGTGGACATCATCCTGGCCGACTGCCCGGACATCGGCGGCCTCGTCCAGTTCGAGGAAGGCCACCCGCGCTGGCCCTCGTTCCGCGAGTGGATCGCCAAATTCCCCGCCGAAGACCCGCGGCTGGAATGCCGGCCCGACGACGACGTCATCCAGCTCTACACCTCGGGCACCACCGGCCTGCCCAAGGGCGTGCAGCTGACCGAGGCCAACTACCAGGCGCTATTCGCCCGCGCGCTGGAGGCGGGCTGGGCGAAGTACGACGCCGGCAAGACCAACCTCGTCTGCATGCCGCTGTTCCACGTGGCGGGCGTCAACACCGGGCTGCTTGCGCTGCTGCAGGGCGTGCGGGCGGTGGTGATGCGCGAGGTGGACGTGCCGCTGATGCTGCGGCTCTTCCAGGACGAGCAGATCGCCTACGCCTTCCTGGCGCCGACCATCATCAACATGCTGCTGCAGACGCCCGGCATCGAGGAGGCCGACTTCTCGGCGCTGGAGCGGGTCTTCTACGGCGCCTCGCCCATCGCCCAGGACGTGCTGGAGCGGGCGCAGGCGCGGTTCGGCGCGGACTTCACCCAGCTCTACGGCCTGACCGAAACCATCGGCGCGGCGACCTACCTCGCGCCCGAGGCGCACGAGGGCCAGCGGCTGCGCTCCTGCGGCGTGCCCTGGCCGGGCTTCGAGGTCCGGGTGATCACCCCCGACGGCGAGATCGCCCACCCCGGCGAGGTCGGCGAGGTGCAGATCCGCGGGCCGGGCATCATGAAGGGCTACTGGAACCGCCCGGAAGCCACCGCCGAGGCCATCGATCCGGAGGGCTGGTTCCGCTCCGGCGACGCCGGCTACTTCGACGAGGACGGCTTCCTCTACATCCACGACCGGGTGAAGGACATGATCGTCACCGGCGGGGAGAACGTCTATCCGGCCGAGGTCGAAAACGCCCTGTTCGGCGCGCCGGGCGTCGCCGACGCCGCCGTCATCGGCGTGCCCGACGACAAGTGGGGCGAGGCGGTCAAGGCCATCGTGGTGCTGAAGCCCGGAGTCGAACCCGACCCTGCCGCCATCATCGCCCACTGCCGGGGCCGGATCGCCGGCTACAAGGTCCCGAAGTCCGTCGACTTCGTCCACGCCCTGCCGCGCAACCCTTCAGGCAAGGTGCTGCGCCGCGAGCTGCGCGCGCCCTACTGGGAAGGCCGTGAGCGGATGGTCGGGTAGGCTTAGGCGGCCCGGAAGGCGCGCAGCAGCGACAGCCGGTCGGGCGAAGCCTCTTCCGGCGCAGGCGGGTCTTCACGCTCAGCTACGAGAACGGGTGTGGGTTTCGGCGTCGGGCGCTCGCCGCGAATCCACTTGGTCGCCCATACGGCTTCGGGCCCGTCGAAAGCGCCCGCGCGGACGAGTTTCGTCACGTCGCGATCGCCCAGCCGGTCGAGCGCCAGGAAGAACTCTTCTTCAGTGATCGGGCCGTAACCCATTATGGTCTCCACACAGAACCACCGTTATGGGCGGCCTTGGTTAAGGCGCCTCTAAGTCCCCCGCGTTTTCTGCCCCGAAAACCGCGACACTTTGTTCCATGGGACGCCGGGCGAGGCCGGCCCGGATCGGGGAAGACGCCTTGCGTGACGCGGCGTCAGTCTTGCTCCCGCCCGGCGGCGGGGCCACTTTGTGGAAAACAAGAATACCCCCGGAGAAGACGCCCATGACCCCCGCCGACGGCGCAAGCTCGGCCGCCCAGGCCACGACCCCGCCGCCCTTCAAGGCCCTGCCCATGAAAGGGCCGGACGTGACGGTGGACTGGCGCGCCGACGGCTCGATCCTGATCGCCTCCAACCATCCGCCGGGCGCGGGACCGCGTTCCATCGCCCACCTGCTGGCCGAGAAGGCCGCCGCCCACCCCGAGCGGCCGTGGATGAAGCAGCGCGAACCGGGCCACGGCCCGTGGCGCCAGGTCACCTATGGCGAGGCCCTGCGTTCGGCCGAGGGGATCGCCCAGTGGCTGCTCGACCACGGACTGACCGAACACGACAGCGTCATGGTGCTGTCGGGCAACTCCATCGAGCACGCGCTGGTGATGCTGGGCTGCTACACGGCCGGCGTCCCGGTGGCGCCGATCAGCCCGGCCTACAGCCTGATCTCCTCCGACCACGCCAAGCTGAAGCACTGCGCCTCGGTGGTGAAGCCCAAGGTGGTCTTCGCCCAGTCGTCCGAGCAGTTCGCGCGCTCGTTTGCGACGCTGCGCGAACTGGACCCGAACCTGCAGTTCGTCACCGTGGACGGCGGGGAGGGGACGATCCCGCTATCCCAACTCACGGCCACGCAGCCGACGCCCGCCGTGCATGAAGCGCGCGAGACGCTCGGCCATCCGACGGTCGCCAAGTACCTCTTCACCTCCGGCTCGACGGGCATGCCCAAGGGCGTGCCGCAGACGCACGGGATGATGGCGGGCGTGATCTCGGGGCAGGAGGGCCTGCGCGTCGTCGATCCCGACGAGGACCCCGACTTCATCCCCCAGAGCCTGGAGTGGATGCCCTGGAGCCACATCTCGGCCGGCAACATCGGCTTCAACGCCGTGCTGTGGTCCGGCGGGACGGTGCACCTGGACGAGGGCAAGCCGATCCCCGGCATGTTCGAGACCACCATCAAGAACCTCTACGAGGTCTCGCCGGTGGTGTTCGGCTCCGCGCCGGTGGCCTTCGCGATGCTGGCCGACGCCATGGAGAAGGACCCGACGCTGCGGGCCAGCTTCTTCCGCAACCTCCGCTACATGGGCTACGGCGGCGCGACGCTGTCGAACGACGTCAACGACCGGCTGCAGGCGCTGGCCGTCGCCGAAACCGGCCAGCGCATCCCGCTGACCACCATGTACGGCGCGACGGAGACGCAGGGCGTCACCGTCACCCACTGGGCGACCGAGCGCGTAGGTCTGGTCGGCCTGCCGCTGCCGGGCATCACCATCAAGCTGGTCCCCAACGGGTCGAAGTACGAGGTGCGGGTGAAGGGGCCGACGGTCACCACCGGCTACCACGGCGATCCGGAGAAGACGGCGGCCGCCTTCGACGAGGAAGGCTTCTACAAGCTGGGCGACGCCGCCCGCTTCGTCGACGACAAGGACCCCGCGCAGGGTCTCGTTTTCGACGGACGGGTGACCGAGGACTTCAAGCTCGACAGCGGCACCTGGGTGTCGGTCGGCGTGCTGCGGCCGGACCTGGTCGGCGCCTGTTCGCCCTATGTGCAGGACGCGGTGATCGCCGGGCAGGACAAGCCCTTCATCGGCGTCCTCTTCTGGCCGTCGATGGCCGGGATGCAGGCGCTGGCCGCCGATAGCGGGCCGGGCTCCCCGATCGAGAAGCTGACCGCGATCCTGAAGGAGCGGCTCAGCGCCTTCAACAAGACCGCTGGCGGCTCCTCGCGCCGGGTCGGCCGGTTCGCGATCATGCTCGAGCCGCCGTCCATCGACGCGGGCGAGATCACCGACAAGGGCTATGTCAACCAGCGCGCCACGCTCGAGCGCCGCGCCAGGCTGGTCGACGGCCTCTATTCCAACCCGCCCGCCGAGGGCGTGGTCAGCCTGTAAGGAAGCACCCCATGCTCGATCCCGCTTTCAAGGCGATGCTCGATACGATCAACGCGATCGAAATGCCGCCGCTGAAGATGATTCCGCCCGACTTCCTGCGGCAGAACTACCGCGACACGCGCGTGGGGCTGGACACGGGCGCGCCGCAGGACCTGGACGTGCGCAACCTGGAGGTCCCGGGTCCGGCCGGGGCGATCAAGGCGCGGCTCTATACGCCCAAGGGCGCCGCGGGCCCGGGTCCGGGGATGGTCTATTTCCACGGCGGCGGCTTCGTGATCGGCGACCTCGACACCCACGACAGCTTCCTGCGCAGGCTTAGCGCCTCCTCGGGCGCGCGGATCCTGTCGGTGGACTATCGCCTCGCGCCCGAGCATCCGTTCCCGGCCGCCCATGACGATGCGCTGGCGGCGACGCGCTGGGCGTTCGACCATGCGGGCGAGATCGGTTTCGATCCCAGGCGCATCGCGGTCGGCGGTGACTCGGCCGGCGGCAATCTGGCGGCGGCGATCTCGCTGGAGATGCGCGACGACCCGCGGCGCAAGCTGGCCTTCCAGCTGCTGCTCTATCCGGCGACCGCGATGGAGCACGACACCCAGTCGCGCCGCGACCTCGGCGTGGGCCACCTTCTGACCGCGGAAGTCATGCAGTGGTTCGGCGACCATTTCGGCGTCTCGGGCCATGCCCAGCAGCACCGCGCCGAGCCCGCCAACGCCATCGACGTGTCGGGCGCGCCGACCGCGCTCGTCGTCACGGCCGGCTTCGATCCGCTGAAGGACGAGGGCAAGGCCTATGCGGAGAAGCTGTCAGCGGCCGGCGTGAAGGCCGCGCACGTCGAGTATCCCGGCTTCGTCCACGACTTCTACATCCTGGGTCACCTGAACCCGAAGGTGTTCGACGTGATCGACGAGACCGCCGAGGCGCTCAAGAACGGCCTCGCCTGACGAAGCTCAGGCCCTTGCCCTGATCGATGACGACGCGCAGGCGCTTCAGCGCGCCTGAGCCCAGCAGTCCCTTGGGAAAGCCCGGCATCCGCTGGGGCGGGTAGAGCAGGACGTCGACGTCGTAGAGGACGGCGCCGCCGAAGGCGATCTGCTGGGCCGTCACCATCTCGCCCGCCAGCTCGCCGCCAAGGACGAGGCTTGAGCCATGGCGCGGCTTGGCCTTGGTCAGCAGGCCGGCGGTCTCGGCCACGTCGTGGGCCAGGGCCAGCACCATCGAGGCGCCGGTGTCGATCACCACCTCCACCGCATGGCCGTTGACCCACAGCTGGGTGGCGAGCGCGCGGCCCCGCGACTTGACCTGAACCGGCTTCGCGCCCGGCGGCATGGCGTGAGCGGTCGGGGCGGCCAGCATCAGGCGGCGGTTCGGGTAATCGATGTCGGCCACGACCTGGCGCAGCACGTCCTGGCCAAGGACCAACGGCGCGCCGAGCCCTTTCTTGCGGTCGGCCAGGGGTCCGATGTCGAGCACGCCGGCCTTCAGGCGCGACAGCGTCAGGCCGCCGGCCTTCACATCCACCGTCGCGCCGCGGCCCAGCTGGGTCTCGCCGCCGACGCCGACGGCCAGCAGGGGCGCGAAACTCTGCGGCAGCTTCATCTCATCGGCGAACGCGCGGTCGATCACCGAGTACTGCGCCCCGCTGTCCAGCAGGGCGGTGACGGAATGGCCGTTCACCGCGACCTTGAGGGCGGGCAAGGGCCCGCTCCGCCGCGTGAAGGGCAGCCAGCCGCTGGAGCCGTTCGGCGCGAACTTCGTCTGGGGCGCGCTCCAGATGATGTGGTCGCGGGCATACCAGACCAACGCCGCGCCTCCGCCGAGGACGGCCAGATTGATCAGCAGCGAACGGCGCGTGGTCATGGCGCCAGCCTATCCGCGCGCAAGGATTAACAGCGATGAAAAAGGCCGGCCGGCGGGCCCGCCTCCGATTTTCCTTTTTGCCTCTCCGCCGATGCGCCAGAAGGGGCGTCGATGGCCGGGGTTCCTGTCGAATTCGTCCTGTTCGCGCTCGTGCTGGTGGGCGTGGCGGTGCTGCACAAGCGCCCGCTGCTGGTGACGCTGGGCGGGCTCGCGGCCATCGTCGGCTGGAAGCTGGCCGCCGGCGGGCTCGGGATCGCGGGGCTCGGCGTGCACTTCGCCCATGAGTGGGTGGTGCTGGCCAACCTGATGCTGCTGCTGGTCGGCTTTGCGCTGCTCTCCAGCCACTTCGAGGAGAGCAACATCCCCGAGGCGATGCCCGCCGTCCTGCCGGACAACTGGACCGGCGGGCTGGCGCTGCTGGCGATCGTCTTTTGCCTCTCGGCGCTGCTGGACAACATCGCCGCCGCCGTCATCGGCGGCGTGATGGCGCGGCACCTCTATCGAGGCAGCGTCGGGGTGGGCTTCCTCGCGGCCATCGTGGCGGCGGCCAACGCGGGTGGCGCGGGCAGCGTGGTGGGCGACACCACGACGACCATGATGTGGCTGCACGGCCTCTCGCCCATGGTGCTTCTGGACGCCTTCGTGGGCTCGGCGGTGGCGTTTGCGATCTTCGCGCCGCTGGCCGCCTGGCGGCAGGAGAAGTTCGCGCCGGTCGCGCGTCGCGCGAACCCCGATTTGAAGATCGACTGGGTGCGCGCGGTGATCGTCCTCTTCATCCTGGGCTGCATCGTCGCCGCCAATGTGACGGCCAACAGCCTCTTCCCGGCAGTGGAGGAGCATGCGCCCGTGCTGGGGCTGGCGCTGTGGGGCGCCATCCTGGTCACCGCGCTGGTCCGCAGGCCCGGCTGGGGCGAGGCGCCCGACGCGCTGAAGGGCGCGGTGTTCCTGGTCGCGCTGGTCGCCTGCGCCTCCCTGATGCCGGTGGAGGAGCTGCCCTCGCCGACCTGGCGGACGACGCTGGGCCTGGGCTTCCTGTCGTCGGTGTTCGACAACATCCCGCTGACGGCGCTGGCGCTGAAGCAGGGCGGCTATGACTGGCCGCTGCTGGCCTACGCCATGGGGGTCGGCGGCTCGATGATCTGGTTCGGCTCGTCGGCCGGCGTGGCGTTGACCAGCGAGTATCCGGAAGGGCGTTCGGTGATCGCGTGGCTCAAGGAGGGCTGGGCCATCGTCGTCGCCTTCGCGGTCGGCTTTTTCGTCATGCTGGCGCTGTTCGGCTGGCAGGCAGGCTGACGGCGCCCCATTTGCCCACGATGCCCGTCTCAGACCGCTACCGCCCCGATCCGCGCTTCATGAAGCTGGGGCCCGAGTTCGCCGACCCGGTCGAGCCGGCGGTGTTTCCGCTGGAGACGCTGCGGTTCAGGAACGACCGCGCGGCGGCGACGGTGGGGCTGGATACGCTGACCGATGAGGAGTGGCTCGCGGCCTTCGCGAAATTCGAGCCGCTGCCGGACAACCAGCCGAGCCCGCTGGCCATCCGCTACCACGGCCACCAGTTCCGCACCTACAACCCCGAGATCGGCGACGGGCGCGGCTTCCTGTTCGCGCAGGTGCGGGAGGATGCAACCGGGCGGTTGCTCGATCTTGCCACCAAGGGCTCGGGCCAGACGCCGTATTCCCGCTTCGGCGACGGGCGCCTGACGCTGAAGGGCGGCATGCGCGAGGTGCTGGCCGCCGCGATGCTGGAGGCGCTGGGCGTGCCGACCTCGCGCGCCTTTTCGCTGGTCGAGACCGGCGAGGCGCTGGAGCGCAACGACGAGCCCAGCCCCACGCGTTCGGCCGTGCTGACGCGGCTGTCGCACAGCCACATCCGCTTCGGCGTCTTCCAGCGCCACGCCTTCCATGAGCGGCCCGACCACATCGCCGCGCTGGTGGACCATGCGGTCGAGACCTACTTCCCCGAACTGGCCGACGCGCCCGACCGGCCGGCGGCGCTGCTCAAGACCGTGGTGGAAAAGACCGCCCAGCTGACCGCGGCCTGGATGGCGGCGGGGTTCGTGCACGGGGTGCTCAACACCGACAACATGGTCGTCACCGGCGAGAGCTTCGACTACGGCCCCTGGCGCTTCCTGCCGCGCAACGACCCGAACTTCACGGCCGCCTACTTCGACCAGACCGGCCTCTACAGCTTCGGCCGCCAGCCGGAGGCCGCCTTCTGGAACCTGCAGCAGCTGGCCTCGTGCCTCACGCTGGTCACGGCGACCGAGCCGCTGATCGAGGCGCTGAACGGCTTTGCGGGCGCCTATCGCGAGGCCCTGATGGCGGCGATGCTGAAGCGGCTCGCTTTGAAGCCGCGCGGGACCGACGCCGACCTGGAGCTGGTCAACACCGCCTTCGCCGCGCTGGCGAGCGGGGGCGAGGCGCTGCGCTGGGAGCCCTTCTTCTTCGACTGGTTCGGCGGGGAGGCCTCGGAGGCCCGCGCGCTCGGCGGGTCGAGGGCGGCGATCTACGACAACGAACCGTTCCGCGCCTTCCGCGCGCAGCTGGCGAACTATGAGCCCGACCGGCCGGAGCGGCTCTCCGACCCCTATTTCGCCCGTGCCGAGCCCGAAGAGATGCTGATCGACGAGGTCGAGGCGCTGTGGGCGCCTATCGCCGAACGCGACGACTGGGCGGCGTTCAACGACAAGCTGGCGCGGATCGAGAAAGCGCGCGCCGCCTGGGCGCTTTGACGGAACAATGCCGCGCTTGCGGGCGTATGCTTCAAGCGCGCCAGCCGAGGAGGGCCAGCCATGAGCGTCGCCTTCACCAAGGAACAGGATTACGAGGCCACCGCCGCCGACCTGCCCGACCGGCCGGTCTCGACGCACCCCAACCTCGTCACGCCGCAGGGCCTGGCGCAGATCGAGGCCGAGCTGGCCGCCGCCCAGGCCGCCTATCGCGCCGCCCAGACGCACGGCGACGTCGCCGAGGACCGCACCGCCATGGCGCGCGCGACGCGTGACCTGCGCTACTGGTCGGCCCGCCGCGCCACCGCCCAGCTGCTCGAGCCGGAGCAGGGGACGGGCAAGGTCGTCTTCGGCGGCGCCGTCACCTTCGAGCGCGACGACGGCCGCGAGCAGACCTTCCGCATCGTCGGCGAGGACGAGGCCGACCCCGCCGAGGGCCGCGTCTCCTACGTCTCCCCGCTGGCGCGCGCGCTGATGGGCAAGGAGGTCGGCGACACCGCCGTCGTCGCCGGCCACGAGGTGGAGATCACGGCGGTGGATTAGGCTAAGCTGCGCCGTCCCATCCCGGAGCCGCCGCCATGCGCAACTTCATCCTCAGAGCCCTGATCGCCGCCGCGGGCCTGTGGCTCGCCTCCTACATCGTCCC
>CAMLKO010000030.1 GCA_946480495.1 uncultured Caulobacteraceae bacterium | reverse complement strand
TCAGCTGGTCGACGCCGCGCACCCGCGCCTCGCCGCCGGAGACGGAGATGTCGGCGCCCAGCCGCATCAGCTCGGGCGCGTGCATGAAGCGGTTCTCGAAGATGGTCTCGCGGATGACGCTCTCGCCCTCGGCCAGCGTCATCAGCGCCATGAACTGCGCCTGCAGGTCGGTGGCGAAGCCGGGATAGGGATCGGTCTCGACGTCCACGGCCTTCAGCCGCGCGCCGTTGCGCCTGACGATCAGGCCGTCGTTGGTCCGCTCGACGTCGGCGCCAGCCTCCTCGATCTTCTGGAGCAGCGCCTCGACGAAGTCGGCCCGCGTCTTCGTCAGCCGCACCTCGCCGCCGGCCATGGCCGCGGCCACCGCGTAGGTGCCGGTCTCGATGCGGTCGGGGATCACCGAGTGCTCGGCGCCGTGCAGCCTGTCGACGCCCATGATGCGGATCACCGGGGTCCCGGCGCCCTCCACCCTTGCGCCCATCTTGTTGAGGCAGTCGGCGAGGTCCTCGATCTCCGGCTCGCAGGCGGCGTTGGACAGGACCGTCTCGCCCGACGCCAGCACCGCGGCCAGCATCGCGTGCTCGGTCGCGCCCACGGAGACGAACGGAAAGTCGATGGCCGAGCCTTTCAGGCCCCGCGGCGCCTGGGCATAGACATAGCCTTCATGCAGGTCGATCTGGGCGCCCAGCGCCTGCAGCGCCTGCAGGTGCAGGTCGACCGGCCGCGCGCCGATGGTGCAGCCGCCGGGCAGGCTGACCTTCGCCTGGCCCGTGCGCGCCAGCAGCGGTCCCAGCACGTTGAAGCTCGCCCGCATCTGGCGGACCAGGTCGTAGGGGGCGAAGCCGCTCAGGATCTCCGGCGTGTGCAGGACGGTTTCGGCGTCGCCGTTCTCGCCCTTCTCGATGACCTGCGTGCCCAGCCGCTCCAGCAGCTTGCCGAGGAAGCGGGTGTCGGCCAGCCGCGGCATGTTGGTCAGCCGCAGGGGCTCGTCGGTGAGCAGGCTGGCGGCCATCAGCTTGATGGCGGAGTTCTTGGCGCCGCTGATGGGGATTTCCCCCTCAAGCCGGGCGCCGCCGGTGATGGCGATACGGTCCATGCGGCATGTGTGAGGGCCGCGCCGCGGGCGCGCAAGAGGCTTCCCGCCAAAGGCTAGGGATTAGGGGCTAGGGGCTAGGGGCTAGGGGCTAGTGAGGCGCGGCTTACTAATCCCTAGTCCCTAATCCCTAGTCCCTCTTCTCCGGCTTGACCGTCGCCGCCCCCGCCGCCTTGCGCCGGCGCAGGTTGGCGCGCAGGGCGGCGGCGAGCTTCTCCTCGCGCGAGCCCTTCGGCGGCGGCTTTTGCCCATCCTTCTTCATAAGGGCTTGGGTGCGGCGAGGCGCCTTGCCGGTCAAGACCGATTTCGCTTCACCCGGCTGCCGACATTCGCTATCAGGCGCGCCTCCGCCTTTCGCCGCCGTAGCTCAGTGGTAGAGCGCATCCTTGGTAAGGCTGAGGTCGGCAGTTCAATCCTGCCCGGCGGCACCACTTCTCCCCAAGGTGACTTGCGGTCGAGCCCGGCCGCGGCCCCGCGCGGGCCGTTAACCTTGATCGCCCCTAGGGCTTTGTTCTACCAGCGGTTTTACGCGCGATAGCGTCAAAACGCCGCACCGTCCGGCCGAATCGGAAGCGTGACTATTGGCTAATACAAAGTAAAACGTCCGGCTTAGTCCGTTTGGGGGAATGCGAGCTTGCTGGACATCGCCACCGATGAGACTTCGCTCGACGCGAAGCGGCGCGACATTGCGTCCAAGATCGCCGAAGGCCGGCAGGTCGTCGGCGCGCTCCAGGAGCGTCAGGCCGCCATCGGCGCCAAGATCGAGGAAGCGCTCGCGGGACTGCAGCGGCTGCAGGAGCAGCTGACGGCCATCGATACCGTGCTGGGTCTGGTCGACCACCGCGAGATCCGGTTCCAGCCGCCCCGCCCGGCCGCGCCGATGCTCGAAGTCGTCACGACCGTCGAGCCGTCCGCCGAAGCCGGCGCATCCCTTCGCTCGCCGTTCCGGCCGGTCTCCTACCTCAAGTGCATGACCGACGGGCACGAGTTCATGAACAGCCGGGCCATGCCCGGCTACGTCACCTGCCGCCGCTGCCGGGTTCGCCGCAGGCCCTGAAGCCGTAAAAAATCGCCGGCCGCCTTGCGACCAGATCACGTCGGATCAATTCTGATGTGAGCCGCCGTACCTTCGCGGCGGCCGGAGGTACGCCATGACACGTTTCGCCAAACTTCCCCCCTTGGCGGCGACCGCTCTTACCCTGACGCTCGGCGCCTGCGCCGCCTGGCCGCCCGCACCGCCCCCGCCGCCGGGAGCCCCGGCCTACAGCCCGGCCATGATGCCCTCGGGCGACTGCTTCTCCACGAACCAGTGGGAGAGCTGGTCTTCGCCCTCGGACGACGTGCTGTTCCTGAAGGTCAGCGGCAACCGCTACTACCGCGTCGACCTGCTGCCCGGCACGGGGCCGCTCGACCGCGGCGGGCAGTTCATCATCAATACCGTGCGCGGTTCGAGCCGGGTCTGCTCGGCCAACGACCTCGACCTGAAGATCGCCTCGACGACCGGCTTCACCACGCCGCTCTTCCCGCGCGCGATCCGCAGGCTGACGGCCGCCGAAGTCGCCGCCCTGCCGCCGAACGCGAAGCCCTAGGGCGCACGCCGCGGCGCGCGGTCGCCGAACCACCAGGTCAGCGCCGTCGCCGCCGAGAAGCTGATGGTGTCCGCCGCTCCCGTCACCACGGAAGCGGCGGCGTCGGGGTGCAGCGCGCCCGCGGCCGCCGCCAGGAACAGCAGGGCGTAGAGCAGCCACAGCATCACCGTCAGCGCCGGCCGGGTCAGCGCGCGCACGGCGTTGACCCAGGGCCAGCTCGGCCCGATGGCCGCCTCGGCCGCGACGGAGCCGGTCAGCCCGGCCCAGGATCCCTGCGCCTGCGTCTGGTCCAGAGCCTGCGCGGCTTCCTCGGCCCGGTCGGTCCGCGCGGCCGCGGCCATCTCCGTTTCGTGGACCCAGCGATCCTTCTCGTGGGCGAGCTCCATCTGCCGGTCCTGGCGCTTCTCGCGCATCTCCAGCAGGCCGAACCCCCGGTTCAGCACCGAGCCCAGCGCCCCGAAGGCCGCGCCCAGGGCGCCGCCGCCCGCCGCTCCAAGGATATCCATCAGGCCTCTCCGTCCAAGGGCGCGGTCCAGACGCCGCCGGCGAGGGTCCAGTCCTTCGAGGCCTCCTGCGGGGCCTCCACGGCCGTCAGCCCTTCCGGCGGCGACCACTCGGCCGCGCCGTCCCATTCGATGATGTTGATGACCAGCCCGCCGGCATCGACGAGCGCATATCGGTTTGTCATTCCGTTCACCCGATCGCTTCGATCCAGACCTCGCCGCGGCCGCCATCGCCGCCCGCGCCGGAGGTGAAGGTGTCGCGGGTCGCGCCGCCCCCGCCTCCGCCGCCGCCCGGCGCGCCGCCGGCGCCGCCAGCGCCGCCGTTGGTGGTCGTGCTGTTGGCGCCGCCTCCGCCGCCTCCGCCGCAGCCCAGCGTCCAGGCCTTGGGCGAGCCCGCGCCGCCCGCGCCGCCCGCGCCCGTTCCGGCCACGCCCCGCTGACCGCGGTGGCCGGTCGAGCCGATGTAGTAGCCGTCGCCGCCCCGGCCGCCGTTGGCCGCAGTTCCGGCGGTGACCAGCTGCGCGCCGCCGCCGCCGCCGCCGGGCGCGTCGGTCCTCGTCGTTTCCCCGCCCACGCTGGTCGAGCCGCCCGCCTGCACGCCGCCGGCGTTGGAGATGGTGTTGCCGGTCCCGCCGGTCCCGCCGTTGCCGCCCGCAAGGCCTCCGCTGCCGCCGCCGCCCAGCAGGATCACCGAGCCCGCGCTGCTGACGCTGGTGTCGCCCCCGCCGCCGCCGAAGACGCTCGAGGCCGTGCCGGTCACGCCCGCCGTGCCCGTCCCGGCCGCGCCGATGGTGACGGTCAGCGATGCGGCGAGATCGGCGACGTCGTACTCCATCGCCGAGCGCCCGCCCGCGCCGCCCCCGGCGCCGCCGCTTCGGGTGGCGGCGTTCGTGCCCGCCGCCCCGCAGGCGCCCCCGCCCCCGCCGCCGATGCAGGTGATCCGCAGCCGGGTGGCCCAGGCCGGAACATTGTAGGTCCCGCTGGAGGTGAAGACGTCGGTCTGCGAACGGACGGGGGAGAGGGCGAAGGTCGCCTTGCCGGTGGCGCGGTCGACGCTCAGCACGTCATTCCAGCTGGAGCCGTCGGCCGAGACCTTCAGGGTGAAGTCGTCGCTGCCGGTCAGGCCGAACTCGGCGCGGCCGGAATAGCCGGTCTGGAACAGGTGCGAGGCGGTGTCGCCCGCGGCGTTCTTGTTGACCTTCACCTGCGAGTCCGCGCCGCCATGGGTGAACAGCACCGCATCCGATGCGACCGCGAGCTTGTTGGTCGCGTCCGCCGTGGTGTTGACGCCGAGCAGCGACAGGTTCTGCAGCTCATCGATGGCGAGCCCGATGCTGTTCCAGGCCGAGCCGTCGAAGAAGACCGCCGCGTCTTCGTCCTTCACGTAGGCGAGGCATCCCTCGCCGACCGGCAGCTCCGCCCACGCGCCGGCCTCGTAGCGCATCGCGGTCCCGGCCGCCTTCCCGCTCCAGTCCGCGCCGGTTGCGCCGGCGGGCAGGATGTAGAGGGCGCCGTCCGTGGGCGTGGCCGGTTGAGCCGAGGTCGCGCGGCTCTCCACCGCGGTCTGGACCAGCCCGTCGAGCAGGGCGAGGCTCTCGTTGAGCGTCACATGCTTCTGCGCCTGACCGGCGGCGAGATAGGGCAGCGAAAGTCTGGGTGTGGCGTCGTCTGACATGACGCCGATGTTGGGGGCAGTTTGGAGAGACGCGGATAAGCCGCGTCTTCTCCCCCGATTACTCCGCCGCCAGCGCCAGCTTGTGGCCGCTTGTCAGCGCGGTCTTGGCGGCGAGGGCGGCCTTGGCGTCCTCGTATTCTTCCGCAAGTTTGGCGATGAATTCGGCGGCCGAGGGCGCGCTCTTCACCGCGCCGATGCCCTGGCCGCAGCCCCAGATGTCGCGCCAGGCCTTGGCTTCGGTGTTGCCGCCCGAGCCGAAGTTCATCGCCGAGGGGTCGCTTTCCGGCAGGTTGTCGGGGTCCATGCCGGCCTTCACGATGGACGGCTTGAGGTAGTTTCCGTGCACGCCGGTGAAGAGGCTGGAATAGACGATGTCGTCGGCGCCGCTCTCGACGATCATCTGCTTGTAGGCCTCGGGGGCGTTGGCCTCTGCCGTGGCGATGAAGGCCGAGCCGATGTAGGCGAGGTCCGCGCCCATCGCCTGCGCCGCCAGGATCGCCGCGCCGTTGGCGATCGAGCCGGACAGCGCCACCGGCCCGTCGAACCACTGGCGGATTTCCTGCACCAGCGCGAACGGCGACAGCGTCCCGGCATGGCCGCCGGCGCCGGCCGCCACCGGGATCAGGCCGTCGGCGCCCTTCTCGATCGCCTTCCTGGCGAAGCGGTTGTTGATCACGTCGTGCAGCACGATCCCGCCGTAGGAGTGGATCGCCGCGTTCACGTCCTCGCGCGCGCCCAGCGAGGTGATCACCACCGGGACCTTCCACTTCACGCAGAGCTCGAGGTCCTGCTCCAGCCGGTTGTTGGTCTTGTGGACGATCTGGTTCACCGCGAAGGGCGCCGAGGGCAGGTCCGGATGCGCCCTGTCCCACGCGGCGAGCTCTTCGGTGATCCGGTGCAGCCACTCGTCGAGCAGCGACACGGGCCGGGCGTTCAGCGACGGAAAAGAGCCCACGACCCCGCTCGTGCACTGGGCGATCACCAGGTCGGGGTTGGAGATGATGAACAGGGGCGAGCCGATCACGGGCAGGCGCAGACGGTCACGAAGGATCGGCGGCAGGCTCATCGGGCGGGTCTCCGGTTGATGTACGCTGTAAGTAAAACAGGTGTTTGAAGCCTGCAAGGCGTAGCGCTTGACGGCCCCTGCGGCAAGGCGGCATGTGCGGGCAAATTGTTGCACCGCAGCGGAGCCTTGGTCACTTGGACGGCGCGATTGTTCCCCTTGCCGAAGATTTCCCGGAGCAGAACCGCGCCGACTGGCTGGCGCTGGTCGAAAAGACGCTGAAAGGCGGCTCGCTCGACGACCTCGTCAGCCGCACGGCCGACGGAATCGCCATCCGGCCCCTGTACCGCGAAGCCGTGGGAACCGTCCGCGACCTTCGCCCCCGCGACGCCGAGCGGCCGTGGGATGTGCGGATGGCGACGGCCCATCCCGACGCCGCCCAGGCCAACGCCGAGGTGCTGAAGGACCTCGAAGGCGGCGCGGCCTCGGTGCTGGTGCAGATCGATCCGGCCGGCGAACGCGGCGTGTCCGTGGGCTCGGCGGAAGGGCTGGGCCGGGTGCTCGACGGCGTGCTGCTGGACCTCGCGCCGGTCGCGCTGGACGCGGGCTATCTCGGACCCAAGGCCGCCGACTGGCTGGGCGCGCTGGCCAAGGCCGCGCCGGCCGCGCCGCTGGCCTTCCACATGGACCCGCTGAGCGCCTTTGCGCTGACCGGCGAGAGCCCGGGACCGGTCGAGAGCCACCTGGTCAGCGCCGCGACCGTCGGCGCGCGGCTGGCGACCACCTATCCCAAGGCCAGCCTGATGCTGGCGAGCGGCCGCGTCGTGCATGAGGCCGGGGGCTCGGAGGCCCAGGAGCTGGGCTTCATGGCCGCCGCGGGCCTCACCTACGTCAAGGCGCTGCGCCGCGCCGGGGTCGCCATGGAAGACGCCTTCGGCCGCGTGGTCCTGGGCGTCAGCGTGGATGGCCAGTACTTCATCGACATCGCCAAGGTCCGCGCCGCGCGGGCGCTGTGGGCGCGCATCATCGAGGCCTGCGAGGCCGGCGCGGTGCGGGCCCGAATCGAAGCCCGCTCATCGCACCGGATGCTGACGCGGCTCGACCCCTGGACCAACCTCATCCGCCTGACCGCCGCGGGCTTCGGCGCCGCTGTGGGCGGGGCGGATGCGATCGTGCTCGGCGCCTTCACCGATGCGCTGGGGCTGCCCACCGCCTTTGCGCGGCGCCAGGCCCGCAACACCCAGCTGATCCTGATGGAAGAGGCCAACCTCGGCCGCGTCGCCGATCCGGCGGGCGGCGCCTGGTTCCTCGACACCCTGACCGACGAGTTGGCCAAGGCCGCCTGGGCCGAGTTCCAGGCCATCGAGGCGGCGGGCGGCATTGTCGCCGCGCTGGGCTCCGGCGCCGTCCAGTCGAAGGTCGCCGCCGCCCGCGAGGCGCGCCTGGCCGCCATCGCGGCGCAGGAGGAAAAGATCCTCGGCGTCACCGTCTTCCGCAACGGCGATGACAAGCCGGTGGAGGTGGAGAAGGCCGCCGCCATCCCCGTCGAGGCGCCCAACCCCCGCCTGCCCGGCCCCGACGGCTACTGCGAGCCGATGGCGCCCGTCCGTTTCGCCACCGCATTCGAGGAGGCTTGAGCCATGTCGAGCTTCCCCGATTTCACCCAACTCGCCTTCGACGCCCCGCCGCCCCCGCCCGCCAGGACCCCGCGCGGCGGCGTCAAGACCGTCGCCCCGCCGCCGGTCTGGGAGACGCCCGAAGGCGTCCCGGTCAAGGCCGCCTATGACGCGACCGACATCGAAGACGCCGACTTCGTGGACGGCTACCCGGGCGTCGCGCCGTTCCTGCGCGGCCCCTACCCGACCATGTACGTCAACCAGCCGTGGACGGTGCGCCAGTACGCGGGCTTCTCGACGGCCGAGGACTCCAACGCCTTCTACCGCCGCAACCTGGCGGCCGGTCAGATGGGCCTGTCGGTCGCCTTCGACCTCGCCACCCACCGCGGCTACGACAGCGACCACGAGCGGGTGAAGGGCGACGTCGGCATGGCCGGTGTGGCCATCGATTCCATCTACGACATGCGCACCCTGTTCAGCGGCATCCCGCTCGACAAGATGAGCGTGTCGATGACCATGAACGGCGCGGTCCTGCCGATCCTCGCCCTCTACATCGTCGCCGCCGAGGAGCAGGGCGTCAGCCCCGACAAGCTCTCGGGCACGATCCAGAACGACATCCTCAAAGAGTTCATGGTGCGGAACACCTACATCTATCCGCCCGCGGCCTCGATGCGGATCGTTTCCGACATCTTTTCATACACTTCGCGCCATATGCCGAAGTTCAATTCGATCTCGATTTCCGGCTACCACATGCAGGAGGCCGGGGCGACGGCGGACCTGGAGCTGGCCTACACGCTGGCCGACGGGATCGAGTATGTGCGCGCCGGGATCGCCGCCGGAATGACCGTCGACCAGTTCGCGCCGCGCCTGTCGTTCTTCTGGGCGATCGGCATGAACTACTTCATGGAAGTGGCGAAGATGCGGGCCGCGCGCCTGCTCTGGGCCCGCCTGATGAAGCGCGAGTTCGACCCCAAGGACGCCCGTTCGCTGTCGCTCCGCACCCACAGCCAGACCAGCGGCTGGTCGCTGGCGGCGCAGGACGTGTTCAACAACGTCGCCCGCACCTGCGTCGAGGCGATGGCCGCGGCCAACGGCCAGACGCAGTCGCTGCACACGAACTCGCTGGACGAAGCCCTTGCTTTGCCTACGGATTTCTCCGCGAGGATTTCCAGAAACACCCAGCTCTTCCTGCAGATGGAGTCGGGCCTCACCAAGACCATCGACCCCTGGGGGGGCAGCTATTACGTCGAGCGGCTGACCCACGACCTGGCCGTCCGCGCGCTGGAGCACATCGAGGAGGTCGAGAAGCTCGGCGGCATGGCCAAGGCCATCGAGCAGGGCCTGCCGAAGCTGCGCATCGAAGAGGCCGCGGCCCGCACCCAGGCCCGCATCGACACCGGCCACCAGAGCGTCGTTGGTGTGAACCGCTACCGCCCCGAGGTCCCCGACGACATCCCGGTGCTGAAGGTCGACAACACCGCCGTCCGCAACGCCCAGATCGAAAAACTCAATCGTTTGAAGGCCGAGCGCGATCCGGCTGAAGTGGAGCGCACGCTGAAGGCGCTGGAGGACGGCGCGCGCTCGGGCGGCAACCTGCTGGCGCTGTCCATCGACGCGGCCCGCGCCAAGGCCACCGTCGGCGAGATCAGCTACGCCATGGAAAAGGTCTTCGGCCGCCACCGCGCCGAGGTCAAAGCGATCGAGGGCGTCTATCTCGCCGAAAGCGGCAAGGACGTCACCGTCGACCGGGCCCG
>CAMLKO010000029.1 GCA_946480495.1 uncultured Caulobacteraceae bacterium | reverse complement strand
GCAAGCTCGGCGGCCAGGCGCAGGTGCCCGGCGTCGCCGGCACCTGGAAGGACCTCACCGACAACGTGAACATGATGGCCGCCAACCTGACCGGCCAGGTGCGCGGCATCGCCGACGTCGTGACCGCGGTGGCCCAGGGCGACCTGAAGCGCACGCTGACCCTGGACGCCAAGGGCGAAATCGCCTCGCTGGCCGACACCATCAACGGGATGATCGAGACGCTGGCGACCTTCGCCGACCAGGTGACCAACGTGGCCCGCGAAGTGGGTATCGAAGGCAAGCTGGGCGGTCAGGCGCGGGTGCCGGGCGCCGCCGGTCTGTGGCGCGACCTGACCGACAACGTCAACGAACTGGCCGCCAACCTGACCACCCAGGTCCGCGCCATCGCCGAGGTGTCCACCGCCGTGACCAAGGGCGACCTGACGCGGTCCATCACCGTCGAAGCGTCCGGCGAGGTGGAGGAGCTGAAGAACAACATCAACGAGATGATCCGAAACCTGAAGGATCAGACGCTGAAGAACACCGAGCAGGACTGGCTGAAGACCAACCTCGCCCGGTTCACCCGGATGCTGCAGGGCGAGCGGGACCTCTCGACGGTGTCGAACCTGGTGCTGTCGGAACTGGCGCCGCTGATCAACGCCCAGCACGGCGTCTTCTACGTCACCGACCGCGACGAGGACGGCCACGTGGTGCTGAACCTCGCGGCCAGCTACGCCTTCAACAACCGCAAGCACGCGGCCAACCAGTTCAAGCTGCGTGAAGGGCTGATCGGCCAGTGCGCGCACGAGAAGTCGCGCATCCTGCTGACCAACGTCCCGAAGGACTACGTCCAGATCAACTCGGGCCTGGGCGAAGCGCCGCCGCTGAACATCATCGTGCTGCCGGCGCTGTTCGAAGGCGAGGTGAAGGCCGTCATCGAGCTCGCCACCTTCGGCGAATTCTCAGAGACGCACCAAAGCTTCCTCGACCAGCTGATGGAATCCATCGGCATCGTGCTCAACACCATCGCCGCCAACATGCGGACCGAGGGCCTGTTGAAGCAGTCGCAGCTGCTGACCGCCGAGCTGCAGGCCCAGCAGGAGGAGCTGAAGAAGACCAACGACCGGCTGGAGCAACAGGCCGCCTCGCTGCGTCAATCGGAAGAGCTGCTGCGCACCAAGCAGGACGAGCTGCAGCAGACCAACGCCGAGCTGGAGGAGAAGGCCCAGCTGCTGTCGGCCCAGAACAAGCAGGTGGAAGCCAAGAACCGGGAGGTCGAACAGGCCAAGCTCGCCCTCGAAGAGAAGGCCGAACAGCTGGCGCTGACCTCGAAGTACAAGTCCGAATTCCTGGCCAACATGAGCCACGAGCTGCGCACGCCGCTGAACTCGCTGCTCATCCTCTCGAAGCTCTTGAGCGACAACACCCAGGGCAACCTGACCGACAAGCAGGTGGAGTTCGCCCGCAACATCCACGACGCGGGCTCGGACCTGCTCGGCCTCATCAACGACATCCTCGACCTGTCGAAGATCGAGTCCGGGACGGTCACGCTGGATATCGGCGAGATGTCCTTCGCCTCGCTGCGCGACCAGGTGGACCGCACCTTCGCGCAGGTCGCGCAGGCCAAGAAGCTGGACTTCCAGATCGAGCTGGAAAGCGAGCTGCCGCGGTCGATGTACACCGACGACAAGCGGCTGCAGCAGATCATCAAGAACCTGCTCTCCAACGCCTTCAAGTTCACCGAGAAGGGCCACGTCAAGCTCAAGGTCGCCAAGGCGACCAGCGGCTGGAACGTCAGCAACGACCACCTCAATACGGCGGGTCAGGTGCTGGCGATCTCGGTGTCCGACAGCGGCATCGGCATTCCGGAGGAAAAGCAGCGGATCATCTTCGAGGCGTTCCAGCAGGCCGACGGCACCACCAGCCGCAAGTACGGCGGCACGGGCCTTGGCCTCTCGATCAGCCGCGAGATCGCGCGGCTGCTGGGCGGTGAGCTCAGGGTCGACTCGAAGCCCGGCGAAGGCAGCACCTTCACCCTCTACCTGCCGCTGAACTTCAGCCCGCAGGTGAGCCAGCCGGCGACGCAGGGCCGGGTCGGACCGCCGCTGGCGGCGCGGGCGCTGATGCCCTCCTCGGTCACCGAAAGCGCGGCCGACACGGTCGCCGACGACCGCGACGGCATCGAGCCCGGGGAGTCGGTGGTGCTGATCGTCGAGGACGACCCGCGCTTCGCCTCCATCCTGCTCTCGCTGGTTCGCGACAGCGGCTTCAAGGGCGTGGTGACGGGAGAAGGCTCGGCCGTGCCGTCGCTGGCGCGGCGGTTCGCGCCGGACGCCATCATGCTCGACATCGGCCTGCCCGACATCGACGGCCTGGCGCTGCTCGACCTGCTCAAGCGCACGCCCGAGACGCGGCACATTCCCGTGCACCTGATCTCGGCCGACGACCAGCGGGGCCTGGGCCTGTCGATGGGCGCCTTCGGCTTCACCCACAAGCCGGTGGAGCGGGAGGTCGTGGTCTCGACGCTGCAAGGCGTGAAGAGCTTCGTCGACAAGCATGACCGCAAGATCGTGCTGGTCGGACCCGACGGCGAGGCGGCCGATACGCTGCGCGAGTGCGTCACCGAGGTCGCGCTGGCCGAAGACCTTGGACCGATCCTGTCGCTGCCCGCGGCGGAACGTCCGGACGGCATCGTGGTTGAGGCCTCTGCGATGCCTGTCACGCAGCTGGTGGAAATGCTCAAGATGGTCGAAGGCCTGGGCAATCCCGTGGTGGTCTATGCTCCCAACGAGCTGGAGCCCGACGACGACAAGCGGCTGCGCCTGGCGGTCTTCGCCGGCCTGATCCGGCTGGCCCGCACGCCGGACCAGCTGATGGATCAGGCGACGCTGCTGCTGCACGAACCGCTGGATCAGCTGTCGGACGACGCCCGCGCCAAGCTCGCCCAGGGCCGGCACGAGGACGCGCTGCTGACAGGGCGAAGGGTGGTGGTCATCGACGATGACATCCGCAACATCTTCTCGCTGGCCAGCGCGCTCGAAGAGTACGGCATGGACCTGAGCTACGCCGAAAGCGGACGCGCCGGCCTGCAGCTGCTGGAGGGCGACCCGAACATCGACGTCGTGCTGGTCGACATCATGATGCCGGACATGGACGGCTACGAGACCATCCGCGAAATCCGCTCGCGGCCGGGCTTCGCCGAACTGCCGATCGTGGCCGTCACCGCCAAGGCGATGAAGGGCGACCGGCAGAAGTGCATCCAGGCCGGCGCCTCGGACTACGTCTCCAAGCCGGTGGACATCGACCATCTGGTCTCGGTGCTGCGGGTCTCGATCCAGAGAGCCGAGGCCATGCGGCTGGCGTCCGACACCGTCGTTTCGTTGATGCCGCAAGCGAGCTGAAGTGAGCGCTTACCCCTCATCGGGCCTGCGAACACGGGCGGGGCTTACCACCCCGCCCGACCTCACGGCCCCGATCATCGCCAAGATCCTCATCGTCGACGACGACGAGCGGAACGCCTTCGCCGCGGTCCAGGCGCTGGAGGACCTGGGCCATGAGCTGGTGGTGGCGCGGTCGGGCGAGGAGGCGCTCAAGCAGCTGCTGGTCCACGACTTCGCCGTCATCCTGCTGGACCTGCACATGCCGGGGATGGACGGCTACGAGACGGCCCAGCTGATCCGCGCCCGCAAACGCACCCGCAGCACGCCGATCGTCTTCCTGACCGCCATCTTCCGCGACGAGGCGCACATCTTCCAGGCCTACTCGGCCGGCGCCGTCGACATGGTCTTCAAGCCGGTCGACCCCTTCATCCTGCGCTCCAAGGTCTCGGTGCTGGTCGACCTGTACATGAAGACCGAGGAGGTGAAGCGCCAGATGGCGCACAGCCAGTGGCTGCTGGAGGAGAACCGCCGCGTCCAGGCCGAAAAGGCCAAGGCCGAGGCCGCCCTGCAGCGCTCACGCGAACGGCAGGAGCACATCATGCGCTCCCTGCCCGTCACCTTCCACGCGCGCATCGCCGAGCCGCCGTTCGAGCCGGTGTTCATCAGCGAAGGCGTCAAGGCCATCACCGGCTTCTCGCCCGAAGAGATCATGAGCCGGCCGGACTTCGGCTCGTCGCGCATCCACCCCGAGGATCTGCGCAAGGTGGTGGAGTCGGTCAGCGGGGCGCTGGAGACGGGTTACTACTCCTGCGAATTCCGCTGGCTCTGCGCCGACGGGCAGTACCGCTACCTCTTCGACCAGGGCGTGCTGGCGCAGAGCGAGGACAGCGACCGCAAGGAGGTGTTCGGGGTGATCCTCGATTCCACCGACCGGCGGATGCTGGAGGAACAGCTGACGCAGGCGCGCAAGATGGAGGCCGTGGGCCAGCTCACCGGCGGCGTGGCGCACGATTTCAACAACCTGCTGACCGTGGTGCTGGGCAACATCGACATGATGGCCCGCAAGTCGGAGGACCCCGCCCAGCGCGAGCGGCGGATCGACGCCATGCGCCAGGCGGCCGAGCGCGGCCGGGACCTGACCCGCCAGCTGCTCGCCTTCTCCCGCCGCCAGCACCTCAGCCCGGTGACGCTGGACGTGAACCAGCTGGTGGACGGCTTCGCGCCCTTGATGCGCCAGGCCGTCGGCGAGGCGGTCACCCTCAAGCTTTCGCTTTCGAAGAAATCGATCTGCGCCAATGTCGATCCGACGCAGCTGGAGACCGCGCTCCTCAATCTGGCGGTCAACGCCCGCGACGCCATGCCCGACGGCGGCACCCTGACGATCGCGACGAACCTCAAGGGGTCGCAGGTGTCCATCGAGGTTCGCGACGACGGCGTGGGCATGACGGCGGAGGTGCGCGACCGGGTGTTCGAGCCCTTCTTCACCACCAAGGATGTCGGCAAGGGCTCGGGCCTTGGCCTGTCGCAGGTCTACGGCTTCGTGCGCCAGTCGGAGGGCCACGTCGAGATCGACAGCACGCCGGGCGCGGGCGCCACCGTGCGCCTGCTGCTGCCGGCCTCAGCCGAACCCGCGCCGGAGCGCCAGATCGCGGCTGTGCCGCCGGAAACGGTCGGCGGAACCGAGCGGCTGCTGGCGGTCGAGGACGACCCCGCGGTGCTGGCGCTCGCCGTCGAGATGCTGGGAAGCCTCGGCTACCAGGTCACCACCGCCACCAACGCCGCCGAAGCGATGCGGGTGCTGGAGAGCGAGGAGCCGGTCGACCTGCTGTTCTCCGATATCGTGATGCCCGGCGGCGCGAGCGGCGTCAGCCTGGCGCGCCAGGCGCAGGCCATACGGCCGGAGATGCAGATCCTGCTGACGTCGGGGTTCGTGGGCGATGGCGCGGGGCTGGCGGAGCACGAGTTTCCGCTGATCGACAAACCCTACGAAGCCGCCGCGCTCGCGGCCCGGATTCGCGAAATGCTCGACCGGCCCAAGCGGTCGAAGCGGCGCAAGCGCCAGGCGGTCAGCGCCGCGGCGGCGTCCTAGGCGGCGACTTCCTCGTCGGCGGCCGCCGCGGTTTCGCAGGCCAGCGCCTTGGCGACCGACAGCAGGGCCGCGCGGGCCCGGCGATCGGGGATCTTGGCGTAGATTTCCAGCAGCTCGACAGCGCCCGGCGTGACCATCACGGATGGCGCGATCTGTTCGTGCGCGCCGCCGCCTTCCTCGCCCAGGAGGTAGGAAACCGGGCAGTCGAGCCGCTGGGCGATCTTGACCAGCACCGAGGCCGAGACGCGGTTAACGCCGCGCTCGTACTTCTGCACCTGCTGGAAGGTCAGGCTGAGGGCTTGCGCCAGCTCGCTCTGAGTGATGCCGAGAGCCTTGCGGCGCAGACGGATTCGGGCGCCGACATTCAGGTCCAGCGGCCCAGGTCCAGGCTTAGCCATAAGAGACGCCCCTTTTGGAAAAAACGTAAGTTTCTCAACATCGGGCGTACCACTGTAGAACGGCGCCGTCGAGAGAACGGCGATTTCCGTGCCCCACAATGTTACCCGAAACGGTTAAAGCAGCCCAATGCTACCTAAGGTAACTGCCTTAAGGTTGGCGTGCGTCGCCGGAACAACCCACGGCTCGAATCGATAACGCATATATCCCTCGAATCACCTCACCGCTTTCGCTGGGTCTCGGCCAGCGAACTGTCTTGCGCGGGCTCGTCGTCGCCGGGATAGCCGAGGTCCTCCAGGTCGTCGTCGGAGAGGGTGCGGGCCTCCATCGCGGCCGTTCGCCTGCCCTCCCGGACGGAGGCCTCGTCGAGATCGCCGCCGTAGACGAGCTCGACCTCGTCGGAATCGCCCGGCGACAAGTCGGAGTCAGCGTCCTCAAGCAGCGCTTCCGGCATGCGGTCGGCCAGGTCGTCGTCCTCGAAGTCGGCGAGGTCCTCGTCCTCCCCGAGCGCGATGATCTCATCGTCGTCGAGCTCCTCGGCGATCAGCGCGTCGTCATCATCGTCGTCGCCCACGGCCGAGGTGACGTCGAGGACATCCGGCAATTCCTCGAGCGTGCGCATGTCGTTCTCGCCGCTGCCGGCGCCGTCCAGATTCTGGTTATCCTCGTCGAAGACCTCGGACTGATCCTGGTCGTCCCGGTCGCCGTCAACATCCGTGGACATGGCCGTTCTCCTTCAGCTTGAGAAGAGAATGTCTCCCCGACGCAGCCTGTTCCGTGACGTCGCTCAAATCGGCGCCCACCTCACCACCGGCCGGGGCTAGGGCGCAAAAAGCTCCAGCCGGGCGCGGTAGGCGGTCCTCTCGCCGGGCTTCAGGGCGGCCATTCCCGTGTCCCTGCCCTTCCATTCCGGCCCGAACGGATCGGCGAGATTGAACTGGGGTTCGACCACGACGACGGGAAGGTCCGGCGGGGCGTAGACCTGGAACGCGCTGACCGGGGGCGCGCCGCCGATCCGCAGGCCAAGGCCGCCCGCTGGGTCGATCACTTCGGCGGAGCTGCCGGTCAGGTCGACGAAGCAGTCGTCGAGATAGAGGCCGTCCAGGGGTGTCGCCCGCGAGAAGTCATAGGGCGTCCCGGCCAGCGGTATGATCTCTCCGGTCGGCAGCACCTCGTCGTAGTTGTTCACCGCGGTTCGGGCGCGGGCGGGAACGTGCAGTTGAGCCTGGGCTCGGTCGCCGCTGGGGAGCTCGAACCAGGGGTGCCAGCCGATGCCGATGGGAAGGTCTTCGGCCCCCGCATTCGTCGCCTCGACGGTGAGTTCAAGCGCGGCGGGCGTGAGGCGGTAGTCCACGCGCACGTCCGTCGAGGAGAGCCAGCAGCCGCCGAAGTTCCCGGCGTGGAGAAGGCCCGATACGCTGGCGTCGTCCCGAGCGGTCACCTCGAACGGCGTGTCCAGCATCAGGCCGTGCATCGCGTACTGCTCGGCGCCCGGGGCCTTGCCGCCCCAGTTCATCGGCAGGCGGACGGTCTTGCCCAGAACCTGCGTCTCGATCCTGCGTCCGTCGACCGGTTTGCCCCGGATGCGGTTGGCGTAGGGCAGCAGGATCGCGCCGCCCAGGCTGAAGGAGACGTTGCCGGCGAAATCGTCGGGGCCGCCCATGGAGGCCGCCACCTTATCAAGTGGCGGACAACTGAGGAGATCGATCTCCCCCCGCCGCGGCAGCCGAACGCGGGCCTGCAGGAGCAGCATGCCGCGGCCGGGCGCGACCCAGGCCTCGACAAAGCGCGGGCCATCGCCCTCGCCCGGTGCGGTAAGCCGCACGACGGGCGCGCCGCCGATTTCGGGTAGCTGGTCCTGCCCCATGGCCGCTGAACGCGCGGACAGCCGGTAGGATCAGAGGCCGGTCGTTTCCAGTTCGGTGCGGATGAGGTGGCGCGCATCCTCCATCTGCCGCTCGGCCATCGGGTCGCGGTACTCGGAGGGCCGCACCACCGGCACATTGAGGCAGATGCTCTGGGTCGGCAGCACGTCGCGCCAGTCGCGGATCAGCTGCTTGTAGGAGCGGCCCACCGCGCGGATTTCGCGGTTCAGGTCATAGAGGCCGACGGGGTGGACGCGGTTGTTCTTCTCGCGCAGGGCGGTGTCCCAGTCGGTCTGGTCGGTCAGCGAATACCAGGTGAAGCCCACGGTCGGGACGCCGGCGTTGCGCACCCGCAGGACGTTGGCCCATTCCTTCCAGAGCCAGTTCACCGCCTCGTCGCCGTTGGGGCCTTCGACGATGTTGGTTTCGGTGTGCATCACCGGCAGGCGGTAGCGGTCGTAGTACTGCCGGGTGATCTCGCTGTAGCCGAAGATCTCGCCGGCGGCGCGGGTGTGGCCGTCGGCCGCCACGCGGTGCTCGTTGGTCCAGTAGTAGTCGTTGCCCAGGATGCAGTGGTGGCGAAGGCTGTTGCCGAGGAAGAAGTGGTACTCCTCCTTCGTCATGCCGGAATCCATCAGGTACTCGTACATCTCCGAGTCCACCCGATGGCCGTAGTTCAGGTCCAGCGACAGGAACCGCATCGAGTTCATGATCTCGGCGGGCTTGATCGCCTGGGGGTTCTCGGCGTGGAAGTACTCCGACGACTCGCTCTGGATGAAGATGGCGTCGGGGCGGACCTCCAGGATGCTGCGCATGGCCAGCACATTGGCCTTCACCAGGTTGTTGAGCGCGCGCACGAAGGTGTTGTCGGTCGTCCCCTGCTCGTTCCACCAGCCGTACTTGGCCGAGAAGAGCGCGCAGATGAACATCTCGTTGACCGGCGTGTAGAGCTGCACCCACGGGAAGCGCAGGGCGAAGTCCTTGGCATAGCCGGCGAAGAGGTCGGGGAAGTCGGGGTTCTGGAAGTCGCCGAGCCAGTCGGGCACGCCGAAGTGGCAGAGGTCGACGATGGGCACCACGTCGCGGCGCTTCAGGTCGGCGAAGGTGACGTCGGCGAACTCCCAGTCGTACTTGCCGACGCCCAGGAAGGTGGTGTGCAGCGGCGGGCCGTAGCGGAGGAAACGGATGCCCATGTCCTCGAGCAGGTCGAAGTCGGTGCGCCAGTAACGGTAGTGGCCGCAGGACTCCATCTGGTCCACGCGCACTGAGCCGTTCTTGATGGTTGGGATACTGTTCTCAATCCCCGTCGCGAACATGAAGGCGGAAATAGCGCGTCCTCCGACAGCCAGGCGCGTTCTGCAGTCCGTCGGCTAAACGACAACGGAGCAGCTTAGTTCACAAGGAAAGCTTGGCCGCGAGGCCGGGCGGTCAGCCCGGGGGCGCCCCGTTGATCTTGCGGCAGCGGGTCAGACCCGTGATGCCGTCGGCGCCGGTTTCGGTGTTCCGGACCCAGACCTTGTCCCCGACCACGGCCATGACCGTGAAGTGGGGGTAGAGGTTGGGGCCGGTGCGAACCATGTCGCCGGCCTGGATATCCTCGTCGTAATCCCGATCGTGGTTGATGTCGTACACGTCGGAGTAGCTGATCTGCGCCACGGGACCCCTCCCGAATCGTTATGGAACTTATGTTAAGCGCATCGACTATGAATGGAACCGAAACGCGCGCAGCAAAGTTGTCGCACTCCCGCTCAATCTGAGAACGGCGCTCCGGGCCCGTTATTCGGGACGATACAAGGGGCGATTCCGCATGCCGGAACAGGTTTCGTGCGCGTTCAAAGCCAGCAATACGCTCGGTGAAGGCCCTCTCTGGGACCCTGCGGCAAATCGGCTCTACTGGTTCGACATAAAACAAGCTGAGCTATACTGGGGCGATCC
>CAMLKO010000028.1 GCA_946480495.1 uncultured Caulobacteraceae bacterium | reverse complement strand
CCGTGGTCACCCAGGTCCGCAAGCAGCCGTCCACCGACCAGAACGTGGTCGCCTATACGGTGATCGCGCAGGCCGATAACCCGGGCCTGAAGCTGCTGCCCGGGATGACGGCCAACGCCGACATCATCATCGAGCAGAAGAAGAACGTGATGAAGGTCCCAAGCGCGGCGCTGCGCTGGACGCCGGCCGACCAGAAGGCCCCGGCGCCGACGCGCGGCATCGGCGGTCCGGGCTTTGGCGGGCCCGGCTTCGGTCCGCCTCCGGGCGGGGGCAATAACCGCAACGGCGGCGGCTTTGGCGGCCAGCGGCTGCTGCAGCAGCTGGACCTCTCGGCCGACCAGCAGAAGAAGATCGAGCCCATCCTGACCGCCGCGCGCCAGAAGGCGCAGGCCGCGGCCGGCGACGATCCCCAGGCCCGGCGTCAGGCGATGCGGACGGCCATGCAGGACGCCTTCGCCCAGATCGAACCGCTGCTGAACGACAAGCAGAAGCAACAGCTGGTCGCGCTCCGCGCCGAGATGGCGTCGGGCGCGCGAAACGCCCAGGGAATGACGCAGGGCGTGGTCTGGGTGCTGCGCAACAACAAGCCCGAGGCCGTGGCGGTCATGGTCGGCGGCACGGACGGCAGCTACACCGAGGTGGTTGGCCCGCTGAAGGCCGGCGACCAGGTGATCACCGGCGGCGGACCCAAGCCCAAGGTCAAGGCGACGACCCCCTTCGGCCCGGCGGCCGGCGGCGGTGGCGGCCAGCGGGTGCGGATGCCGTGATCGACATCGCGGGCCTGCGCAAGACCTACCTCATGGGCGAGGAGACGGTCGCCGCGCTGGACGGGGTCGACCTGCACATCGACCGCGGCGAGCACCTGGCGGTGGTCGGGCCGTCCGGCTCGGGCAAGTCGACGCTGATGAACATCATCGGCGGCCTCGACCGGCCCGACGACGGGACCTACCGCTTCGAGGGCGAGGAGGTCGCGGGCTTCGACGACGACGAGCTGGCGGACTTCCGCAACCGCCGCATCGGCTTCGTCTTCCAGTCCTTCCAGCTGCTGCCGCGCCTCTCCGCCCTGCGCAATGTCGAGCTGCCGCTGGTCTATGCGGGCATGGACAAGGAGGAGCGGCGCGCCCACGCCGCCGCGATGCTGGAGCGCGTGGGCCTGGGCTCGCGGATGGGCCACCGTCCCAACCAGCTCTCCGGCGGCCAGCAGCAGCGCGTGGCCATCGCCCGCGCGCTCGCCAACAATCCCGACGTCCTGCTGGCCGACGAGCCGACAGGCGCGCTCGACACCGCCACGACCATCGAGATGCTCAAGCTGTTCGAGGACCTCAACGCCGAGGGCCTGACGCTGATCGTCGTCACCCACGAGCAGGAGGTGGCCGAACGCGCCAGACGCCGGGTTTCCTTCCGCGACGGCCGCATCGTCTCCGACGAGAGGGGTGGCCGATGATCAGGCGCGGCGACCTCGCGGGCTTCGCCATCGGCGCGATCATCGCCCACCCGATGCGCAGCGCGCTGACCTCGCTCGGCGTCGTCATCGGCGTCGCGGCCGTGGTGATGATGACCTCCATTGGCCTTGGCGCGCAGCAGCGGGTGACGAGCGCCATCTCCGGCCTTGGCTCCAACCTGATCGTGGTGATGCCCAATTACGGCGGCCCGCCCGGCGGCGGGATCGCGCGGCAGGCGGCGGGCTCGGCGCTCACCCTCACCGATGACGACGCAGCCGCCATCGCCGCCCAGGTGCAGGGCGTCGCCGCGGTCGCCCCCTCGGTTCGCGGCCAGGTGCAGGTGGTCTCGGAAGGCGCCAACTGGAACACCCGCATCGAAGGCGTCACCCCGCCCTACCTGACCGCCCGCGACCTCGCCATCGCCAGCGGCCGCATGTTCGACGACGCCGAAGCCCGGCAAGGCAAGAAGGTCGCGGTGATCGGCCAGACGGTGGTCAACGAGCTCTTCCCGAACACCGATCCGCTCGGCCAGCGCATCCGCGTGGGCGAGGTCCCCTTCGAGGTGGTCGGCGTGCTGGCCTCCAAGGGCCAGAGCGGCTTTGGCCAGGACCAGGACGACATCGTGCTGGGTCCGCTGGAGGCGGTCCGATCGCGCATCGTCGGGCGCCGCGTGAAGGGCAATACGGTCCAGAGCATCTATGTGAAGGCCGCCTCCCCCGACGACCTCGACACCGTGCAGGACGACGTCACCAACCTGCTGCGCGACCGCCACCGCATCCGCGAGGGCGAGGACAACGACTTCTCCGTCCAGAACCTCGCCTCGATCCTGGCGGCCAGCCAGGCGACGGTTCAGACCTTCACCATCCTGCTCGCGGCGGTGGCGGCGGTGTCGCTGGTGGTGGGCGGGGTCGGCATCATGAACATCATGCTGGTGGCGGTGACCGAGCGGACGCGCGAGATCGGCCTGCGCATGGCCATGGGCGCGAGGCGGACCGATGTCCTCTACCAGTTCGCGCTCGAGGCGGTGACCCTGTCGCTGGCCGGCGGGATCCTTGGCCTGCTCATCGGCATAGGCGGCGGCCTGCTGATGGCCAAGCTCGGCGGGTGGCCCGTGGCGATCGCCGGATGGGCTGCGCCGGTGGCGCTGGGCTTCTCGATGCTGGTGGGTCTGGGGTTCGGCGCCTACCCCGCCTGGCGGGCCGCGCAGCTCGATCCGATCGAGGCGTTACGGCGCGAATAGTCGCCGAAAGCGGCGCTTTTCTAGCTGCGCCGGAGAACCCGATAGCAAGTTCAGCGGTTACGGGTGGAACCGACGACGGAGTCTGCCCCCAAATGACCGACCCGGAAATCCCCCCTACCGAGCCGATCGCGCCGTCGCCGGAGTATGAGCCCGGGCGCATTCCAGAGGAAGCGCCCCCGCTCGAGCCCACTCCGAACCCGCCGGACAACGAGCCGTACGACGGGTCGGCGCCCCAGCAATTCGAGTAACCAGGACGCCCCTCATGGATACGAGCACCGACAAGCCCACCCGCTCCCGCCGTGGCTTCGCCGCCATGGACCCGGAACGCCGCCGCGAGATCGCCCGCAAGGGCGGCGCCAGCGTGCCGAGCGAGAAGCGCAGCTTCGCCAAGGACCGTGACCTTGCCGCCGACGCCGGCCGCAAGGGCGGCTCCTCTTCCCGTGGCGGCGGACGCCCCGTGCGTTCGCGCAACGCCTAGTCCGCGGCGAGCAGAAAGACGGCGAAGGCGGGCTCCGGGCTCTTCCAGAGCCTGAGAGTCCGCCATCCCGCCCGCTCCGCCAGACGGCCAAATCCCTCCGCCGTGAACTTGTGCGAGTTCTCCGTGTGGATGGTCTCGCCGGCGGCGAAGCGGAACGCCCGCCCCGCCACGTGCGCCGTCTGATCGCGCAGGCTCACGAGGTGCATCTCGATCCGGCTGGCGTCGCGATTCCAGATCGCCCGGTGCGCAAATCCGTCGAGGTCGAAGTCGCCGCCGAGCTCGCGGTTGATCCGGCTCAGCAGGTTCTTGTTGAAGGCCGCCGTCACGCCCTTCGCATCGTCATAGGCGCGGACCAGCACCGCCTCGTCCTTCACCAGATCGACGCCCACCACGAACTGCGCGCCCGAGTGCAGCAGCCTGCGCGCGGCAAGCAGGAAGTCGATGGCGTCGCCGTCCTCGAAGTTTCCGATCGTCGATCCGGGGAAGAAGCCGGTGCGCGGATGGCCCTGGGCGACCTTCGGCAGCTCGATGGCGCGCGTGAAGTCGTCGACCAGGGGCGCGACGATGAGATCGGGATAGTCCGCATTGATCGCCGCCGCCGCCATCTCCAGCGCGTCGGGACTGATGTCGATGGGCACGTAGATCGCCGTCTGCGGCGCGGCGTCGAGCAGGATGCGCGTCTTGACCGAGGCGCCGCTGCCGAACTCCACCAGCGCCGCGCCCTGCGAGATATAGCTCGCGATCTCCGGCGCGGCGGTCCTCAGCAGGGCCGTTTCGGTGCGGGTAGGATAATATTCCTCAAGCCCGGTGATCGCCTCGAACAGGCGCGAGCCTTCCTCGTCGTAGAAGTACTTCGCCGGAATCGTCTTCTGGCGCGCCGACAGCCCCGCCAGCACGTCGGCCTCGAAACTTGTCTCAGGCATCCGCGGCCAGCCGCACGCCCGAGAACATCCACCGCTGATGCGGGTAGAAGAAGTTGCGGTAGCTCGCCCTCGCATGCCCCTGCGGCGAGGCGAACGAGCCGCCTTTCAGCACCATCTGTCCGACCATGAACTTGCCGTTGTACTCCCCGACCGCGCCCGGCCCGGGCCTGAAGCCCGGATGCGGCAGGTAGGCGCTGCGCGTCCACTGCCAGCGCTCACCGCACAGGGGAGCGCCCGACTGCACGGCCTGTTCCCACTCCGCTTCGGTCGGCAGCCGCTTTCCCGCCCAGGCGGCAAAGGCGTCGGCCTCGTAGTAGCTGACGTGGGCGACCGGCGCCTGTTCGTCGAAGGGACGAAGGCCGTGCAGGCCGAACTCGATCCAGCCGCCGTTGCGCCGCTGCCAGTAGAGCGGCGCGGCCCAGCCTTCGGCCTGCACCCGCGCCCAGCCGTCGGCCAGCCAGAACTCCGCGCGCCGGTAGCCGCCGTCCTCCATGAAGGCCAGCCACTCGCCGTTGGTGACCAGCCGGCCCGCGATCTCGAAGGGCTCCAGCAGCACCTGATGGCGCGGATGCTCGTTGTCGAAGGCGAAGCCGTCGCCGGCGTGGCCGATCTGCGTCACCCCGCCCGCGAACGCCGTGAAGGTCATCGGGCCGGGATCCCGCGCGGGTTTCGGCGCACCGGGGTAGTAGGCCGGCCACAAGGCCGAGCGGGAGAAGAGGTGCAGCACGTCCATCAGGATCAGCTCCTGATGCTGCTCCTCGTGGGCGAGGCCGAGTTCCAGAAGCGCCCTGCCCGGCCCGTCCAGCGTCGGGATCAGCCGCTCCATGGCCGCATCGACCGCCGCGCGCCACTCCAGCACCTGCGCCAGCGCCGGCCGCGTGATCAGGCCGCGCTCGGCCCTCGGATGCCGCTCGCCCACGGCCTCGTAATAGGAGTTGAAGAGATAGCCGAACGCCGGGTTGAACTCGCGGTAGCCCTTGAGCCCCGGCTTGAGCATGAAGGTCTCGAAGAACCAGGCGGTGTGCGCCAGATGCCACTTCACGGGGCTGGCGTCCGGCATCGACTGCGCCTGGGCGTCCTCGGCCGATAGCCGTGAGGCCAGCGCCTCGGACGCCGCCCGCACATCACGGTAGCGTTTCGGAAGCCCGCTCACCGAGGCTTCGGTCTTCTCGCCATCGCCGCGCATGGGCCCGACCTTAGACCAAACGCCGGCGCAGGGCTCGCCGATTCCTTGGAAATGGAACCGGAACAGGGGCTTGGCAGGGGCGTTCATCCTGCTGCCCACCGCACGGCACTGGCGCGACCCCCGTCGCCGCCGCGCGGGCGGGAAAGGGACGAGCGCCGTGGCCTCCAGCGTACCGGTCGCACGTAGTAGCGGGAGAGCGTCATGACCGAGCGTTCGCGCTGGAAAGATGACGTCGTCGCCCTGATCCCGGCGCTGAGGGCGTTCGCCTGGTCGCTCGCCCACAACGGCTCCGACGCCGATGACCTCGTGCAGGAAACCCTGATCAAGGCCTGGGCCCACCGCGACAAGTTCGAGCCCGGCACCAACCTGCGCGCCTGGCTCTTCACCATCCTGCGCAACACCTACTACACGACCGCCGTGCGCCGCCGCCGCGAGACGGGCGACCCCGACGGCATCTTCGCCGCCACCCTGTCGGTCGGCCCCACCCAGGACTGGAGCGTCGCGCTGGGTTCGCTGCGCAAGGCGCTGAACGACCTGCCCGACGAGCACCGCGAGGCGCTGATCCTGGTCGGCGCCGCCGGCCTCACCTACGAGGAGGCCGCCGAGGTCTGCGGCTGTGCGCTCGGCACCATCAAGAGCCGCGTCAACCGCGCCCGCGCCCGCCTCCTGAAGATGATGGACATCGAGTTCGCCGACGACGCCCTGGTCGAGGAAGGCTACTCGGCTCAGGCCAGCTAGGCCTTGCCCGCCACCCTGTCCAGATAACGCGGGTGCACCTGGTCCCGGTATTCGGGGTGGCGGGCGAGGTAGCCGGCGAAGAAGCTGCACAGCGGGATGACCTTCAGGCCGAGCTCTTTCGCGAACCGCATCCCCTCCTTCACCAGCGCGCTGCCCACGCCCCTGCCCTCGAAGGCCTTGGGCACCACGGTGTGCGGGAAGACGATGCCGCCGCGGGTGATGCGGTACTCGGCGAAGGCTGTCTCGTCGCCGAGGCGGACCTCGAGCCTGCCGGCGTCGCGGTTGTCGGTGACGGTGATCGGGGCGCCGGGCATCGGCCGCTAACCTAGCCCGACGCGATCGGTTCCGTCAGCTCGCCATCGGCAATTCGGCCATCGGGGCGCAGACGAACCGGCCGGCAAGGCTTCCGTCCCGCAGGTAGATGCGGATTTCGACCGTCTCGCCGCGCCGGGCGATGGTTTCGGCAAGGCGCCGCGCGGCCGCTTCGGCCTTGGCCCCGCTGAAGAAGACCATCGGCGCGGCGAGCGACCTTGTGGTCACCGCCCAGCCGCCGGACACGGGGATCACGCTGACGATGTGGACCATGGGGGATGCTCCTCTCTACGTCTGCGGTCGGTGATAGGCCCCCAGCATGTCCCCCGTGTGACACGCCCAACAAGCTTCGGCGCCTTCACGCTTTCGTGGAGTCGTCGCCGAACCGTCGCCTGGCTGTCATGCAATCACCCCAGGAAGGGACGCCAATGGCGAATATCCTTCCAGACGGCGGCACGGATGCGGCGCTCCCCTGCCGCACCGTGTTCATCTCCGACATCCATCTGGGCACGCGCGGCTGCCAGGCCGAACTGCTGCTGGACTTCATCCGCTCCATCGACTGCGAGCGCCTCTACCTCGTCGGCGACATCGTCGACGGCTGGAAGATGAAGACCGGCTGGTACTGGCCCCAGAGCCACAACGACGTGGTCCAGAAGATCCTGCGGATGGCGCGCAAGGGCGTGGAGGTCATCTACGTCCCCGGCAACCACGACGACCGCATCCGCGACTTCTGCGGCGTCCACTTCGGCGGCGTGGTGGTCATGCGCGACGCGATCCACACCGCCGCCGACGGCAAGCGCTACCTCGTCACCCACGGCGACGAGTTCGACGGCGTCATCCAGCACGCCAAGTGGCTGGCCTTCCTGGGCGACTACGGCTACCGCGCGCTGCTGACGGCCAACACCTGGTTCAACCGCGTGCGGCGAAGGCTGGGCTTCGGCTACTGGAGCCTCTCGGCCTTCGTGAAGGTGAAGGTCAAGAACGCCCTGCAGTTCATCGAGAACTTCGAGGCGGCGGTCTCCGAAGAAGCCCGCCGGCGCGGCGTCGACGGGGTGATCTGCGGCCACATCCACAAGGCCGAGATGCGCGACATCGGCGGCATCGCCTACATCAACGACGGCGACTGGGTCGAAAGCTGCACCGCCGCCGTCGAGCACCACGACGGCCGCATCGAACTCATCAACTGGGCGGCGCTGCGCCACTGGTCGGTGGTCGCCCGCGCTACAGTCGACGAACCGCTGGCCGCCTGAGCGCGCGTCAGATCTCGACCATGTCGAAGTCGGACTTGGGCGTGCCGCAGGCCGGGCAGGACCAGCCGGCGGGAATGTCTTCCCAGCGCGTGCCGGGGGCCAGGCCCTCGTCGGGATCGCCCTGCGCTTCATCGTAGATGTAGCCGCATGTGCGGCACTGCCATGCCCGGAAAGGCTTTTCTGCAGTCATCGGGGTCCCGCCGGATTACGAGCGCTGGCGGAGACGGTGGGATTCGAACCCACGATACCCTTTGGGGGTATGGCGATTTAGCAAACCGCTGCCTTCAGCCTCTCGGCCACGTCTCCGGGCGCGGTTTCGTTTGCCCTGAGCGGCCCGCCGGGTCAACCGCTGAGGGTGCGGCCTAGCAGTGCGCCAGCCACTCGCGCGCGGCGCGCTGGGCTTCGGCGACTTCGTCGGCCTCCATCTCGGAGCTCAGCTCCTTGCGATAGACCTTGGCCTCCAGCGAACCGCGCATGGCGGCGAGGTTGAACAGCATGTGGGCCGACACGTAATCGACCGGCGTGCCGCCGGTCCCCGTGGAATAGGCCAGCCCAAGCCTGAACAGCTCGTCGCTCGTGGAGTTTGGCGGCGGCAGCGGATGGCCGTGAAAGGCGTCCACGTGCGGCATCATGACTTCCGTTCCTTCGACATACCGGCCATCCGAAGCGGACGGCTCGCGTCTTGGGAATCAGCAAATCAAACCTTGACTGAACACATGGTTAATCGGCCTGACATGCATTCGTCAGAATGGGTAATTGCTAGCGGGCGCGTTGCCCGAACAGCACCTTTCGCGCCTCTTCGGCCTCCTTGCCGGAGGCCTGCAGCCCTCCGCGGCGCAGTTCGGCGCCGGCGCCAAAGCCCTTCTGCACGCCCGGCCGGTCGATCATCCGCTGGTACCAGGCCTTGAGGTTGGGGAACTCGTCCAGGTTCTGACCCTGGTTGCGCCAGGGCACCACCCAGGGCCAGGAGGCGAAGTCGGCGATGGAGATGTCGCCGCAGATGAAGTCCTGCCCCTCCAGCTGCTTTTCCAGCACGCCGTAGAGGCGGTTGGTCTCGTTGGTGAAGCGCACGGCGCCGTAGGCGACCTGCCGCTGGTCCTTGATGAAGCTCGGCGCGTACTGGCGGAAGTGGTGGGTGTTGCCGGCGATGGGGCCGAGGTTGGCCACCTGCCAGACGACCCATTCGTCGATCTCGATGCGCTTGCGCTCGCTGTCGCCGTAGAACTGGCCCGACTTGCGGCCGAGGTACTGCAGGATGGCGCCGGACTCGAAGATCGAGACCGGCTTCCCGTCCGGCCCCTCCGGATCGACGATGGCGGGCATGCGGTTGTTGGGGCTGATCTTCAGGAACTGCGGCGTGAACTGCTCGCCCTTGCCGATGTTCACCGGCTTCAGCTCGTAGGGCAGGCCCATCTCCTCCAGCGCGATGGAGATCTTCCAGCCGTTCGGCGTGGGCCAGTAGTGCAGCTCGATCGGCTGGGGCATCGTCCGTCCTCTAGTGGGTGCTGATTAGCTACTTGGACCCCTGCGGGCGGTCCCGCAAGAACCCCCGGCGCGGTTCAGGCGTTGTTCAGGCCGAACACGCTTTAGTGACGAAAGGCCAGCCCCGCCGAGCGGGGACGCCTGTTTCGAGAGGGCCGCTCGTTTCGGCCCGACGAAAAGGAGACGGCATCATGAAGTTCACCACCATGGCTCTGGCCACGGCCGCCGCGGCGATCGCGATCAGCCCGGCCTACGCCAAGCCCCACGGCGACTGGCGCGACAACTACACCGACAGCCAGTGGAGCCCGCCGGGTCACGGCGGCGCCACGCCTCCGGGCCTCGCCAAGAAGCCCTACGGCATGCCTCCGGGCCAGGCCAAGAAGCTGCACCAGTATTCCATCGGTCAGCACCTGCCGCGGACCTACTACCGCAATGACAGCTACTACCTGGACAACCCGGCGTCCTATCAACTGGCCCCGCCGCCTCCCGGATACGAGTACGTCCGCGTCGACAACGACGTCTACCTGACCCAGACCCGCACGGGCCTGATCGCCCAGGTCATCGCCGACCTGCTGCACTAGGTCGGTCGCAGCATGAATCACCGCCCCGGGAGACGACTTCCGGGGCGGTTTTTGTTTGGGCTAGACGCCCAGCTTCGCCTTCAGGATCTCGTTGACCGCGGCGGGGTTGGCCTT
>CAMLKO010000027.1 GCA_946480495.1 uncultured Caulobacteraceae bacterium | reverse complement strand
CGCCCAGCCGCTGGCTGTCCTTCACCCGCAGGTCGGTGAAATAGACCTCGTTGAAGTCCGAGCCGCCGCTCATCTGGTGGATGGGGCGCACCTCCACGGCCGGATCGTGCATGTCGATCCAGAACATGGTCAGGCCCTTGTGCTTGGGCACGTCGGGATCGGTGCGGACCAGCAGGATGCCGTAGTCGCTGTACTGGGCGCCGGTGGTCCAGACCTTCTGGCCGTTGATCACCCATTCGTCGCCGTCCTTGACCGCCCGGGTGCGGGCCGCGGCCACGTCAGAGCCGCCGGCCGGTTCGGAGAACAGCTGGCACCAGATTTCCTCGCCCTTCACGGCAGGGCCGACGAAGCGTTGCTTGGTGTCGTCGTCGGCGAAGGCCATGACCGTCGGCACGCACATGCCAAGGCCAATGGTGAAATAGCCGTAGTTGACGCCGGCCTTGGTCTCTTCCTGGTTGAAGATGACCGACTGGATCGGCGTGCCGCCGCCTCCGCCCCACTCCTTGGGCCAGGTGATGCAGGCGTAGCCGGCCTCGGCCTTGCGCGTCTGCCAGGCCTTGGCCGCGGCCATGTGCTCGGGGCTGTTGGGCTTGCGGCCGTTGGCGGTCGTCGACTTGTGGTCGGCGGCGTTGTCGGCGAGCCACTTGCGGGCCTTTTCGCGGAAGGCGGCTTCTTCGGGGGAGTCGTTGAAGTCCATTACGCTGCGTTCCTTCTTTCGAGCTGCCCGACCAGGCGCTCCTTCCAGACCTTGGGGGCGCCGGCGACGAGGGCCAGCTGGCGCGAGCGGCGGTAGAAGAGGTGGGCGTCGACGTCCCAGGTGAAGCCCATGCCGCCGTGCGTCTGGATGTTCTCCTTCGACGCAAACCAGAAGGCCTCCGATCCCGCGATCCGGGCGGCCGATGCGGCCACCGGCAGCTCCGGCGCGTTGGTGTTGAGCGCCCAGGCCCCGTAGTAGGCGTTGGAGCGGGCGACCTCGTTCTTCACGTACATGTCGGCCAGCTTGTGCTTGATCGCCTGATAGCCGGCGATAACGCGGCCGAAGGCGTAGCGGCCCATGGCGTATTCCTTGGCCATCTCCAGGCAGCGGTCGGCGCCGCCCACCTGCTCGAAGGCCAGCAGCACGGCGGCGCGGTCGAACACGGCTTCCGTCAGCGCAAAGCCCTCGCCCGCCGCGCCCAGCCGCTCGGCCGGGGCGCCCTCGAAGGTCAGGCGCGCCACGCCGCGGGTGGGATCGAGCGTCTTCAGCGTCTCGCGCTTTACGCCCGCCAGCTCGACCAGGAACAGCCCCGCGCGGCCGCCCTCGTTAGCCAGCACCACCGCCACATCGGCGATGTCGCCGTCGGTGACCGGGATCTTCACGCCGGAGAGCTTGCCGCCCTCGACCTTGGCCTGCAGCGAGCCCGGCGTCACCGCCCCGGGGCCTTCGGAGGTCGCGAAGCAACCGATGACTTCGCCGGCCGCGATCTTCGGCAGCCACTTGGCCTTCTGCTCGTCGGAGCCGGCCAGCATGATGGCCTCGGCCAGGAAATAGACCGTCGAGGCGAACGGGATCGGCGCGACCGCGCGGCCCAGCTCCTCGGCGATGGCGCAAAGGTCGACGTGGCCAAGGCCCAGGCCGCCGTGCTCCTCGGGGATCGCGGCGCCCAGCCAGCCCTGCTCGGCCACGCCCTTCCACAGCGTCTCGTCGTAGGACCGGTCCTCGTTGTCGAGCACGCCGCGCACCACGGCGCTGGAGCACCGCGCCTCGAGGAACTTGCGCGCCTCGTTCTTGAGGAACTTCTGGTCGTCGGAATAGTCGAAATTCACGGACGTTCTCCCTTGTCGGGAACCACCATGAACCACCTTTGGCGCCACGAAAAGAATGACGTGGCGTCAATGATTTCAACTTCTTGCCCCGATCCGGCGCAAAGCCTGGCGCGCCTACAAGCCGTCAGCGCCCGAAGTCGCGAGCGGCCGATAAATGAGGAAGCAGGTCATCTTGTAATTCGCGGGCAATTGGGTGAAGCCGATCCAATTGTCATGCGCCTCATCAAGCCAGCGGGTCTGATAGTCGTCGACTTCACTCGGCTCGCCATAGAGGCCTCTTGTCGCGGCCCCAAGCTCGTCACAGCGAGCTTCATCTCGAAGCAACAGGCGCACCACGTTCAGCCGGTTCGTCCCATCAAAATAGAATTCGGCGTCGAAATCGAAGCCATTTTCTGAATACGAACCCTTCCCCCCGATATCAGCATCATAAACGCGATCATCCGGCCCGCCGGCCGCTGGGGAGACCCGCCCCTGAGAGGCGCTGATAAGCTGCGAAGGTGTCATGTCCCACGTCGTCCATTGCCACGCCGCACGCGCCGGACCAGCGGCCGCCATACACATGGCCGTCACAGCGATCAGAGCTCTCATTCTATGTCCCCCCTGCCGATGACTGAATCTGACTATGCAAAGCCTTCGCGGTAAAGGAATTTTCCTGCAGCAGGGGCGGACGTCCTCATCGTGATCCGCTAAACCGCTTCCATGCGAACCGAGACCCCCCAACCGATCCAGCTCGCCGACTACGCGCCCCCCGCCTTCCTGATCGACGAGACCCGCCTCACCTTCCTGCTCGACCCGCATCACACGCGGGTGAAGGCCACGCTGAGCGTGCGCCGCAACGGCGACCATGCCGAGCCGCTGCGGCTGAACGGCGAGCAGCTGAAGCCGGTGTCGGTGGCTATCGATGGCCGCCAGCTGGCCGCGGCCGAGCGCACGGTCGACAAGGAATGGCTGACGATCCCCGACGTCCCCGACGCCTTCACGCTGGAGACCGAGGTCGAGATCGACCCCGAGGCCAACAAGGCGCTGTCGGGCCTCTACATGTCGGGCGGCCGCTTCTGCACCCAGTGCGAGGCCGAGGGCTTTCGCCGCATCACCTGGTTTCCGGACCGCCCCGATGTGCTGTCCCGCTTCACGGTGCGCATCGAGGCGCCGCGCGGCTACCAGCGGCTGCTCTCCAACGGCAACCTGATCGAGAGCGGCGAGCTGCCCGAGGGCCGCCACTTCGCCGTCTGGGAAGATCCGTTCCCCAAGCCCTGCTACCTCTTCGCCCTGGTCGCGGGCGAGCTGGACGAGCTGGCCGACAGCTTCGTGACGATGAGCGGTCGCACGGTCGAGCTGCGCATCTACGTCGACCCCGGCATGGCAAGCCGCGCAACCTACGCCATGGATGCGCTGAAGCGCTCGATGAAGTGGGACGAAGAGGCGTTCGGACGCGAGTACGACCTCGACCTCTTCATGATCGTGGCCGTGCGCGACTTCAATTTCGGGGCCATGGAGAACAAGGGGCTGAACATCTTCAACAGCTCCCTCCTGCTGGCCGACCCGGCGACCGCCACCGACTTCGACTTCGAGCGCATCGAGAGCGTCATCGCCCACGAATACTTCCACAACTGGACCGGCGACCGGATCACCTGCCGCGACTGGTTCCAGCTGTGCCTGAAGGAGGGCCTGACGGTCTTCCGCGACCAGGAATTCTCGGCCGACCAGCGCGGGCACGCCGTCCAGCGGATCAAGGACGTCAAATCGCTGCGCGCCCGGCAATTCCCCGAGGACGCGGGCCCCTTGGCCCACCCCGTGCGCCCGTCGAGCTACCTGAAGATCGACAACTTCTACACCGCGACCATCTACGAGAAGGGCGCGGAGGTGATCCGGATGCTGAAGGCCCTGCTGGGGCCCGCCGATTTCCGCAAAGGGATGGACCTCTACTTCGACCGCTGGGACGGCCACGCCACCACCGTCGAGGCCTTCATCCAGTGTTTCGCCGACGCGTCCGGCCGCGACCTCGCCCGGTTCTTCAACTGGTACGAACAGGCCGGCACGCCGACGGTGACGCTGGAGCCGCGCTTCCACGATGGAACGCTCGAGGTCACCCTCAGGCAGGCGACCGCGCCGACGCCAGGACAACCCGACAAGGCGCCGCTGCCGATCCCGGTGGCGCTGGGCCTGCTCGACCTCGACGGCAAGCCCGTGCGCGACACGGAGATGGTCGTGCTCGACGGGCCGGAAACGACCGTGCGCTTCGAAGGCCTCGCCTCCGAGCCCGTGGTCTCCGCCCTGCGCGGCTTTTCGGCCCCGGTGAGGCTCGACTACGCCGCGCCCAGCAAGCACCGCTACGTGCAGCTGGCCTCCGACCCCGACCTCTTCAACCGCTGGGAGGCCGGCCAGACGCTGGCCTGCGAGCTGATCCTCGCGCGCGCCAACGGCACGCCCGACGAGCTCAGCGAGACCCGCTTCGCCGACGCCGTGGGCCGCGCCCTGAACGACCAGGCCGCCGAACCCGCCTTCAAGGCGCTGCTGCTGACCCTGCCCTCGGAGCAGGACCTGGCGCTGGAGATGTCGCCCGCCGACCCGCAGGCCATCCATGAAGCGCGCGAGAGCCTGCGCACACGGATGGCGGTGCACCTGGGCGATCTCCTGCGCCGGCTGCACGGCGGCCTGCAGGAGGCCGGCGAGTTCTCGCCCGACGCCGAAAGCGCCGGCCGCCGCGCGCTGCGCAACGCCGCGCTCGACCTCCTGGCCGCCGAGCCGCGCTCGGAGAACATCGACCGCGCCGTCGGCCACTTCCAGGCCGCCGCCAACATGACCGACGCCATGGGCGCGCTGAACGCCCTGTTGCAGATCGGCGGCGAACCCGCGGAGAAGGCCCTGGCCGACTTTTACGAACGCTGGAAGGGCGAGCCGCTGGTCCTCGACAAGTGGTTCTCGGTCCAGGCGCGCGATCCGTCGGAAGGCGCGCTCGGCCGGGTGCTGGCCCTGACCGCCCACCCCGACTTCGACCTGAAGAACCCCAACCGGATGCGCGCGCTGGTGCAGAACTTCGCCAGCGGCAATCCGGCCCGCTTCCACGACCCGAGCGGCGCCGGCTACCGCTTCCTCGCCGACCAGATCCTGGCCGTCGACGCCTTCAACCCCTCGACCGCGGCCCGGCTCGTGGAGCCGCTGGGCGGCTGGCGCCGCTACAAGCCGGAGCTCGGGGCCCTGATGCGCGCGCAGCTGGAGCGCATCGCCGCGCACGAGGGCCTGTCGAAGAACGTGCTCGAACTGGCCAGCAAGGCGCTGGGTTAACCCTGCCGCCAGCGTTACTCCGTGACGGCGGGCTGCGGCTCTGCTTACTCTCGACTCGGGGGATGTGACTCACGCGGGGTGCGGGCGTGCCGGCAGGGCGTAGCAGGTCGGTCTGGAAAGCGGTGCGACAGCCTTTCGGGCTCGTGCGCGTGGCCCTGCTCGTCACCATCCTGCTGCTGGCGCTGAACACCACCTTCGGCATCGAGCGGGCGATGCGCGAGGGCGACGTCGGCGAGATGGCCGGACTGGTCGTGCCGCTGGCCATCGGCCTGGTGCTGGCCGCCCTCCTCTACTTCCAGAGCCGCCACGCCGAGGAGGTGCAGCGCGCCTACCTGGCCAGCGAGCAGCGCTTCCGGCTGGCGGTCGAGGCGGCCCGCTGCGGCATCTGGGAATGGGACCTGGAGCGCGACGAGATCTTCCTGTCGGAAACCACCGCGACGATGCTGGAGATGCCGCAGCTGCGCACCACGCCGGGGCAGGAGGCCGTCAACCGTGTCGCGGCGGCCGACCGCCATATCGTTCTGCGGGCGCTGGCCAACGCCGCGGCGGGCGGGCCGTTCGAGGCTGCGTTCCGTGTGCCGCGCGCCGACGGCGGCTACACCTGGATCGACGCGCGGGGCCGCGGTTTCGGCGAGGGCCGCATCATCGGCGTGGCGCTCGACATGACCCAGGACAGGCTCGCCCAGCATCGGGTGCAGACCGCCGAGAGCCGCCTGCGCGACGCCATCGAGAGCCTGTCGGAAGCCTTCGCCATCTGGGACCGCAACGACCGGCTGCTGCTCTGCAACCGCAACTACGGCGAGATGTTCGGCGTGCCCGCCGCCGAGCTGAAGCCGGGCGCGAGCCGCGAGGAGATCACGAAGATCATCCGCAAGGGCGTGAAGCAGGAGCTCCCGCCCGCCGGCGGCAAGTTCGAGGCGGAGATGAAGGACGGCCGCTGGGTGCAGGTCTGCGAGCGGCGCACCACCGAGGGCGGCGCCGTGGTGACGGGCTCGGACACCACCACGCTCAAGCGCCAGCAGGCCAGCCGCCGCCACAACGAGCAGCAGCTGGAAGAGCTCGCTCACAAGCTCGAGTTCGAGAAGATCCGCGCCGAGACCGCCAACCGCGCCAAGAGCGAATTCCTGGCCAACATGAGCCACGAGCTGCGCACGCCGCTCAACGCCATCAACGGCTTCTCCGAGATGATGGCCGCCGAGCTCTACGGCCCCCTCGGCGACACCCGCTACCGCGACTACGCCCGCGATATCCTGACGTCGGGCCAGCACCTGCTGGCGCTGATCAACGACATCCTCGACATGTCGAAGATCGAGGCCGGCAAGATGCAGCTGCGCTTCGAGCGGCTGTCGCTGGAGGAGCTGGCCGACGAGGCCGCGCGGCTGATGAAGCCCAAGGCCGATGCGGTCGGCGTCGTCATCTCGCTGGATTTCCCGGCCCTGCCCGACGTCGAGGCCGACTACCGCGCCATCAAGCAGGTGCTGCTGAACCTGCTGTCGAACGCGGTGAAGTACACCCCGCGCGACGGCTCGATCACCATCCACGCCGAGGCCCGCACCGACCCGACGGGCGGGCGCATCTGCGTCTCGGTGAAGGACACCGGCATCGGCATCCCGCAGGAGGACCTCCAGCGGCTGGCCCAGCCGTTCGAGCAGGTCGAAAGCCACCTCGCGCGCACCGCCCCGGGCACGGGGCTTGGCCTTGCGCTGACCAAGTCGCTGATCGAGATGCACAGCGGCGAGCTGCTGCTCGAAAGCACGCCGGGCGAAGGCACCACGGTCAGCTTCATGCTGCCGGTCCACCAGCAGCAGTTCTCCAGAACGGCTTAAGCCACCACCGCCTCGAACGCCTGCCGCGCCGCCTTCCGCACGGCCGCGAGCCGCGCCTTCAACGCGCGCCAGTCGCGCACGCCGCCGGCGCGGGCGAGGAGGGCTTTGAGCGCCCTGGGCTCGTCTTCCGGGTCGGCGCCTTCGTCGAGCGCGACCTTCAGGAGCTGGGTCAGGTCCTGCTGCATCCGCCAGGCGTTCTCCAGCGCATCCAGCGCCGCCGGATCGGCGAAGCCCTCCGCGCGGATCGCGGCCAAGGCCTCGCCGGTGTTCTGGCGCAGCGGCCCGCCCTCGGCCGCATGGATCAGCTGCAGGTGCTGGGCGGCGAACTCCACGTCGACGAGGCCGCCGGGCGAAAGCTTCAAGTCCCAGGCGCCCTTTGGCGGCCGCTCGCGCTCCATCAGCTCGCGCATCTCGCGGACGTCGATGGCCGTGCGTTTGCGGTCGCGCGGGCGGCGAAGCGCGTCCTCCACGGCGGCGGCGGCCTCCGCCGCGAAGGCGTCGGACGTCGCCCACACCACCCGCGCCCGCGTCAGCGCCAGCAGCTCCCACGTCTCGGCTTCACGGTCATAGTAGTCGTCGAAGGCGGCGAAACTGACCGCCACCGGCCCCTTCGAGCCCGTCGGCCGAAGCTGCATGTCGACGTCGTAGAGCGTGCCCTCCGCCGTCGGCGCCGACAGGGCCGCGATCAGGCGCTGGGTGAAGCGGGCGTAGAAGGTGTCGGCCGCCCAGCCCTTCTTCTCGCTCATCCCGGCCGGATCGTCGGCGCGGTAGAGGGTCATCAGGTCGAGGTCGGAGCGCGCCGTCATCTCGCGCGAGCCGCATTTGCCCAGCGCCACCACCGCCACCTGGCCCGCGAAGGCGCCGCCCTGCCGCTCGGTCTCGGCCAGCGCGGCGGGGGCCAGGCCCTGCATGATGAGGTCGGCGAGGTCGGCGAAGGCCGCGCCCGCGTCGGCGGCGGTGGCCGTGCCGCTCATCACCTGCACGCCGATGCGGAAGGCCTGCTCGCGATAGGCGCGGCGGGCGAGGTCCATCGCCTGCTCGAAGTCCTCCGCCGTGGCCAGCGCATCCCGGATCAGCGCCTCGCCCTGCCCCTCGCCGAACGGCGCGAAGAAGGCGGGGTCGAGCAGGGCGTCGAGCGCGGCCGGGCGCCTGGCCAGCGTCGACGCCAGCTGCGGCGCGAACGCCATCACCTCGACCACCAGCTCGAACAGCTTGGGCTGGGCGAGGAACAGCGACTGGATCTGCACCCCGGTCGTCAGCCGCTCGAAGAAGTCGCCGAACCGGTTGAAGGCCACGTCCGGCGAACCGGTCGCCTGCGCCGCTTCCAGCAGGCGGGGCGCGAGCCGCGTGAACAGCTCGCGTCCCCGCTCGGTGCGCGTCGCGGCGATCCGGCCATGGTGCCAGCCGCGGATGGTCTGGGAGATGCGCTCGGGGTTGGAGAAGCCCATCCGCGCCAGCGTGCGCAGCGTCTCGGGGTCATCCTCCACCCCGGTGAAGATCAGGCTGCCGAAGCGCGACGACAGCGGCTCCTCGCCCTTGAAGAGCTCGCCGTAGCGGAGGTTCACGCCCTTCAGCAGCTTGCCGACCGTGGCGTCGAAGGCGCGGAGATTGTCGTAGCCCCACAGCGCCGCCACCCGCTTTCGTTCGCCGTCGGCCTCCGGCAGCCGGTGCGTCTGCTCGTCGCCGATCATCTGCACCCGGTGCTCCAGCGCGCGCAGCTCGGCGTAGGCCTGCGTGAGGTAGGCCGCCGTCTCGTCGTCGACATGACCCGCTTCGTTCAGCGCCCTCAGCGCCTCGACCGTGCGGGAAATGCGCAGCTGCGGCTGGCGGCCGCCCAGGATCAGCTGCTGGGTCTGGACGTAGAACTCGATCTCGCGGATGCCGCCGCGCCCGAGTTTCAGGTCCGCGCCCTTGGCCTCCAGCCGCTCGTCGACCTTGTGGACGTGGATCTGGCGCTTGATCGAGTGGATGTCGGCGATGGCCGCGAAATCGAGGTGCTTGCGCCAGATGAAGGGCTGCAGCTCGGCCAGGAAGGCTTCCCCGCGCGGAATGTCGCCCGCCGCCGCGCGCGCCTTGATGAAGGCCGCCCGCTCCCAGTTCTGGCCGACGCTCTCGTAGTATTCGAAGGCCTCCGGCACCGGCACCGCCGGCTGGGTGGACGACGGATCGGGCCGAAGCCGCAGGTCGACGCGGAACACATACCCGTCCGCCGTCCGGTCCTGCAGGACGCCCGCCGCCGTCTGGGTGACCCGCACCGCCACCACCGCAGGCTCGGCGCCGTCGGCCAGCGGCAGCGCCTCGGGCTCATAGAAGACCGTGAAATCGATATCGCTCGAGTAGTTCAGCTCGAAGGCGCCGTGCTTGCCCATGGCCACGCAGAAGAGGCCCGGTATCGGCCCGGCCTCGCCGTCGCCCACATGCGTCAGCCGCCCGCGCTCGACCTCCGCCCGCGCCGCCTGCGCCAGCGCCGCCTGCAGCGCCGCGTCCGCGAACCGGCTCAGCGCCCCCGTCACCTGGTCGAGGTCCCACACGCCCCCCAGGTCGCAAAGCGCCGTCAGCAGGTGCAGGTCGGCCTTCAGCTCGCGCAGGACCCGCCTGGCCTCCTCGCGGTCGGGCTCAGCGCCCTGCGCCAGCGCCTCGGCGACGATCCCGTCCAGCCGCTCAGCGGGATCGCCCTCCAGCGTCCGCCTCAGCCCCTCCGGCCGCCGCCTCGCCAGACCCGCGAGATAGGGCGAGGCCCCGAACACCGGCGCCAGCGCCTCCCAGGCCGGCGGCTCGAAACTCTCCGCCAGCACCTCCCGCGCCCGCTCCGCCGCCTTGGCGTCGACGATCGGGCCGCAGGGTTTGAG
>CAMLKO010000026.1 GCA_946480495.1 uncultured Caulobacteraceae bacterium | reverse complement strand
CCACCGTCAGCCTGACGACCTCGGGCGAGGCAGCCGACGCGGCGGCGAGCGCGCAAATGGCGAACGACAGGGTTCGAAAGGCTCTGGCCATGCGCCCTGGCGGAAGTCGCTACGGCGGGCGACACCGAGATCCTGATCAAGCGGGTCGGATACACCTTCTCGGGCGGTCCCAAGCCCGGGCGGGAATACATCCGGATCGAGACGGCCGGAGCCCCGTTCCACTGCAAGGTGACCGCGACCGATGCGGCCGGCGCGCTCGAGCTGTTGACCCTGGATACCCCGCTGCCGGCCGACCTGTCGCCGCAGACCGTCAACCGCATCTGCTTCATCGAGATTTGTCGTCTGGACCAGGACTCCGTCGAGATCACGCACGTCACCGATACGGACGGCCTGGCCCGGGCTTCGGCCACGTTCAAGGCTCTGCCGAACATCAGGATCGAGGATACCGACAACGTCGTTCCGATCCCGACTGCGACGATGGGCTCAGGGGGTTGCCCCGGCTGTGTGGACTGGACTCTCAACCTCGACCTGACGGCGGCGCTCAACTACGACGGCGACGCGCTGGCCGCCTGGGCCGTGGGAGATTTCCCCGGACTGATCGACGACGCCGGCGCGACCGTCATCCGCTCGCAATTGGTGGACGGAAGCCTCGGAACGGTCAGCGGTTCGTCGGTGTCGTCGATCATCCCCGTGACGATGCCTTCCAATTACCCGGCAGGATCGAAGTTCAAGGTCTGGGTGAAAGTGCGTGGGGGGCCCGACAAGTCGGCAAACGATCTGCGCTGGCTCAACACCAGTTCGCTCGAACTCCACGTCCTGACAGACGACCTGGCCTTCCCCTACTCCCCGCCCGTGGGCGCCTCGAGCGACCGCTTCGTCCAGATTGGGAATGTCATCAATCTCCAGGTCGACGACGGCGGCTCCCACCTGGTCGAATACACGATCAACGGCGTTGGGGAGAGCGCCTCGACGCTGGAGCCGGGCCAGTCCGTGTTCCTGCACCTCCTGGTGGCGCTGGACACCTATGCGCCTTACGCCGACCCTCGATACCTGGACATCGAGAGCGTCACGCTGACGGACAACTGCTTTGCCGACCTTGGCTGGAGCCAGGAGGTCGCGCTGACCGACCTCCTGGTCGCCTCGAGCGGCGGCGTTCCGGGCACGCCTATCGGGGCGACACCCGACACCGGCGTGCCGTGGATCTCGGCGGGCAAGGTGCTGACCCGCGATGTGGGAACCGCAGACACCAACGTCGCCGCCGACGACTGGTCGGGCCTCGTGTATTACCCGCTGACTGTCCCGGGCGACTATGCCGCCGGGGAAGGCTTCAAGATCATCATGGATATGGAATTCGTCGGTCCCGTGGCGGGCGGCAGCGAACCTCTCGTGTGCCTGGTGAGGGCGTTCAACGCCGACATGAGCGTCGTTTACGAAGGCCGCATTACGGCCGAAAACGACTGGACCGAGTCCATCGTCGGCACGTCCGTGCAGACTGTAAAATACATCAGCGGCGTCGGCTCGGACGGAAGTACGTTTAGGGCCGGCGACGAGATGTTTATCGAGTTTGGCCTGTATTCGCTCTACACCACGCACCTGGAAAACCATGCCGAGATTACATCCATCGTCTTGTCTGAACGCGGAAGCTGGTAATGACTTACAACGTCAACGAAGTTTCCAACGATGACGGCAAGCCCGTCGCCCTCTACGCGCTGAGGATGGGGAACACACGCTGGCTATACACATCGGCGGACCGGGACATCGCCTACGGAACCGACACCTTCTCGGCGGTCGGGATCTCCGATGGCGGCGTCAGTCAGGGAGACCGGGACGAGATCAATCTGACCTGCCCGGCCAGCCTGCCGCTTGTGCAGCTCTTCCGCGGCACGCCGCCCGCGGTGGCGGTCAGCCTGACGGTGAGGCGTCTGCATTACGGCGACACCGACGGGCCGATCATCTGGATGGGCCGGGTCACCGACGTCAAACGCAACAGCGACGGCACGGCCATGGTCCGCTGCGACACACAAGGAGTTCGGGCGGCCGGCCTGCGTCTGACGTGGGGACGCGCCTGCACCCACATGCTCTACGACGGTGGTTGCACCCTCAACCCCCTGGACTTCGAGACCGAGGCCGAGATCGCCACTCTCGGCGGCGTGTCGTTCACCGCGACCGCCGCAGCCGGCAAGGCTGACGGATATTTCTCTGGCGGCTTCCTGATGTGGGATCTCGGCGACGGGACACTCGACCGCCGGGGCATCGAGAATCACGTCGGCTCGACCATCGCGGTGCTCGGCACCACGGACGGCCTGAGCGTCGGCCTCGCCGTCAAGCTCTATCCCGGATGCGACCTTTTGGGGGCGACTTGTGACGACAAATTCAATAATTTAGTGAATCACGGTGGGTTTGAGCATATGTCAGGCAAGAGCCCATTCGACGGCGATCCGGTCTTCTAGGAACCAATCATGCAGTTCCTCATCGCATTGGCACTGATGGCGGTCAGCTACATCATTTCCGCCGCCCTGATCAAACCGCCCGAGCCGCAGAAACCTGCGGCGCTGGAGGACTTCAAGTTCCCGCAGGCCGACGAGGGTACGCCAGAGGCGGTGATCTTCGGAGACGTGTGGCTCGATGGCTGGATGGTCCTCTGGTACGGCAACCTGCGGAACTCGGCGATCAAGAGTTCGGGCGGCAAGAAATGACCGTCGTCGTGACCATGGCCCACGTCCGCAAGGCGGGCATCTGCTCGGCCGGCGCGCGCGCATGGTTCCGCACCCACGGCCTGACCTGGTCCGACTTCGTGGCCAACGGCATCGAAATCGAGAGGGTGCTGGCGATCGGCTGTCCCATCGCCAACCGCGCGGCGGACGCTGCGCTGAAAGAGGCGTCCGATCATGGGTAAGTCCAACAAGCAGACGATCGGCTATCGTTACTTCATGTCCCTGCAGATGGGCCTCTGCCGAGGGCCTATCGACGAGCTGGTGCAGATCAAGGTCGGGGACCTGGACGCCTGGCCGGTCGCCGACACGCCACCGCCGGAAACGACCTTCTCGACCTATGTCACCATGGTGCTTGAAAGGATGTTCGCCCCGAAGGGGACCGTGATCGAGGTCACCGACGATCCGGACCCCACCAAGAACGGCGTCTGGATCAAAGATTCTAGCGGCCAGTGGGTCCTGCTTCCCACGACCACTCAAGGGATGACGTCGAGCGGTGACACCTACATCCACGCCCAAAATCTGTTCGGCGGGGAGAAGAAGGAAGGGGGGATCGAGGGCAGCCTGCGCGTGTGCATGGGAGAGGCGACACAGACCACACCCCCGCTGCTGACCACGCTGGTTGGCGGCCTGTTGTCGGGTTTTCGCGGCGTCGTCACACTGGTCTACGACGGCCTCATCTCCTGCAACAACCCGTACCCCAAGTCGTGGAGCTTCCGCGTCCGGCGCAGCAAGAAGGGCTGGCAGAACGGCTGCTGGTATCCGGCCAAGGCGACCATCGAGATGGCGGGCGGCGCGATCCACGCGATGAACCCCGCTCACATCATCTACGAGGCCCGGACGAACGGGCTGTGGGGCAAGGGCAAGGACCCCAGCACGCTCGACGAGAACAGCTTCATCGCCGCGGCCAACACCCTATGCGCCGAAGGGTTCGGGCTCTGCATCGCCTGGGCGCGGCAGGAAGACGTCGACATCTTCGTCCAGCACGTTCTCGATCACATCGGCGCCGCCTTCTACACCAGCCGCGAAACCGGGCTGGAGACGCTGCGGCTGATCCGCGACGATTACGCTCCCGAGGACCTGCCGCTCTACACGCCCGAGAGCGGACTGCTGTCGATCGAGGACGACGACAGCAGCGCCCAGGACACCACCTACAACGAGATCATCGTCAACTACGTCGACCCCGTCCGGAAGGAAGAGCGCTCGGTCCGTTGGCAGAACATCGCCCATCGTCAGGCGACAGGCGCCCCGGCGAGCACCACGACCAGCTATCCGGGCGCCCCGACCGCCGAGCTGGCGCTGAGACTGGCCGCGCGCGACGGCCGCATCCAGGCGTCCGGCCTGAAGCGTTTCAAGGTGAAGATGGATCGACGCGCCTGGCGGATCGCGCCCGCCAGCGTCTTCCGGATCAGCGACCCGTCCAACGGCGTGGAGAATCTCGTCCTGCGCGCGGGCAAGATCGACGACGGGACGATGACGGACGGAACGATCACCATCGTCGCCATGCAGGACGTCTTCGGACTGCCGAGCACGGTCTACATCACGCCGCCGACGCCGACATGGGAGCCGCCGTCCCACGAGGCCGAACCGACGCCGGACCAGGCGTTGGTGGAGGCGTCGTGGCGCGATCTGACGCGGGAACTGACCGCCTCGGACCTGGCCGAGATCACCGAGGACCAGGCGTACATCGGCCTGCTGGCCATGCGTCCGAACGGAAGCGCCCTGAACTACGACCTGTGGACGGCGCCGGACGGCTCCGCGCTGGAGGACCGGGCGGTGGGCGATTTCGCGCCGACCGCAACACTGGCCGCCGCCATCGGTCCCTACGACACCGACATCCAGTTGGGGGCAATGGTCGACCTTCAATCGGACCTGCTCGGAGAGGCGCTGCTGATCACCGGCGAGGACGGAGACGAAATCTGCAAAATCGTCTCGCTCGACCTCACGACGGGCGCGGCCACGGTCGCGCGGGGTTGTGTCGACACCGTCCCGCACAGTCATGGGATCGGGACACGGGTCTGGTTCTTCGACAACGCCTTGACGGGCGATCACCGCGCCTATGCCGAAAGCGAAACCGTCGATGCGCGTGCGAGGACCAGGACGAGCTCCGATGTCCTGTCGCTGGGTCTGGCGCCGGAAGCCGTTATTTTCACGGAGATCCGGCAAGCCCGACCCTACGCGCCCGGCAACCTGCTGGTGAACGACGCCCCGGCCCTGGCCACCACGGCGGTGAGCAGCGCCAACGACCTCGTGCTCACCTGGACGCACCGGGATCGTCTGCTGCAGGCCGACCAGCTCGTCAGCCATCCGGAAGCGAGCGTCGGTCCCGAAGCCGGTGTGACCTATACCGTCCGGACTTACGATCAGGATGACGTCCTGCTGACGACCGACACGGGTCTGACCGACACCTGGACCTTCGACAACGCGGCCTGGATCGCGGCCGGATCGCCGACGACCATGCGCGTGGAACTGGAAGCCGTCCGGGACGGCCTGACGTCCTGGCAGAAATACACCCTCACCATCGACCGGCCCGCCGCCGGCTGGGGCCTCGCCTGGGGCCTCGGCTGGGGCGGAGCCTGATCCAAGGAGAACTGACATGCCCGCATCGACCGATCCGAACCTGGGCCTCAAGTACGGCTATGACGTCGGCGAAGACGGCTGGGCGGCCGACATGGACGCCAATCTGAAGATGCTGGGCGCCCTGATCCACGTCTCGGTGATTTCTGCGGCCCTGTCCACGCCGCCGGGATCTCCGGCGGAAGGCGACCGCTACCTGGTCGGCGCCAGTGCGACGGACGATTGGGCCACGCACGAAGACGCGATCGCCGTCTTCGTCGATGCGGCCTGGGCGTTCTACGCGCCCAAGGTCGGGATGAAGGTGTTCAACGAGGATTCGGACACGACCCTGCTGTGGGACGGAGCCGCATGGGCGGACGAGGCCGTTCCCTCGGGCGTCCAGGTCGACGTTTTCGATACGGTAGGGTCGGCCACCTGGACGAAGCCCGCCGGCGCGGTGTCCGTCGAGGTCATCTGCGTGGGCGGCGGCGGCGGCGGCGGAGGCGGCGCGTCCGGCTCGAACGCTTCCAACCGATTCGGCGGAGGCGGCGGAGGCGGCGGCGGGTTTTCCCGGGGGACCTTCGCCGCGGCGGCCCTCGGCGCGACGGAAGACGTCTATGTCGGATACGGGGGAGCGGGCGGGGCCGGAGGTGCGACCGCCAACGGATCGGCCGGCAGCGACGGCGACCTCAGCCTGTTCGGGACAAGCGCCATCGTCGTGGCGGGTTTCGGCGGCGGCGGCGGAGCCGGCACGACAACGACCGGGACGGCCGGCGTGGTGACGGGCTCTGCGCGCGGCATCTATACGGGCCAGGCGGGAGGGGCGGGGGCCTCAGGAGCCGGGGCCGAGTCTCCCCTTTCCAGCACCGCGAAGGGCGGGGCCGGGGGCGGCGGCGGCGGCGGCGGCGTCACGACGGCCAGCGCGACGGCGGCAGGGGGGGCCGGGAGCGAAACGTCCTGGACGGGCTATTTCAACACCACGGGCGGCGGCGGAAACGGCGGGACCGCCGGCGGGGCCGGGGAATCCGGAGCCCTGTACGACGTCGACTACATGCCCGGCCGCGGCGGCGGCGGCGGCGCATCGGCGACCGGCGCGAACGGAGGAGTTGGCGGCATCGGGGGCGTCGGCGGCGGCGGCGGCGGCGGCGGCGCGACCCGGGACGGCTTCACGGCCGGCGATGGCGGCGCCGGGGGTGGTGGGCGCGTCTGGGTGATCACCTACTTCTAGCGCGAAAACGCTACCCAACGGTTAAACTTTCGGATAGTGATTCACTAAATAAGTGAATAGGCTCGGGGACTCGCCCATGACCCTACCCTTCGACCGCAAGACGTTCTTCGATTTCGCCCGCAAGGCGCCGTTCGGGAATCGTCTGTCTCAGCAACAGGTCGAAGGCGTCGAGCGCATCCTCGACGTATGGGACGCCGAACACCTCGGCTCCGACCCCCGCTGGCTGGCCTACATCCTGGCCACCGCCTTCCACGAGACCGGCGGCAAGATGGTTCCCGTGCGCGAGGGTTTCGCCACGACCGACGCCGGCGCCCGCCATGCCGTGAGGGGCCGGCGCTACGCCAGGCCCGACGCCGTCACCGGCGAGGTCTATTACGGCCGCGGCGACGTGCAGCTCACCTGGGCGAAGAACTACCGCGCCATGGGCTCGCTGCTGAATCTGCCGCTCTACGAGCAGCCCGACCTGGCGCTCGATCCGGAAGTGTCCGCCAAGATCCTCGTCGAGGGCATGCTGCGCGGCAAGTCCGGCCGGGGCGACTTCACGGGCAAGTCGCTCGAGGACTACTTCAACGCCACGAAGGACGATCCGGAAGGCGCGCGTCGGGTCATCAACGACACGGACAAGGCCAGCCTGATCGCCGGCTACCACCACAATTTCCTCGACAGCATCGAGGAGGCCCAGAAGGTCGCCGACAAGCCGTGCACGAGCCTGGTGACGGGCCTTCCGATCCTGAAGATGCCCGAGCCCATCGTGGCGAAGGATGTCGCCGACAGCCGGCCGCTGCACAAGGACCAGACCGCGCTCGGGGGCCTGATCGCGGGTCTCGGCGGCGTGGCCGGGCTCGCCGGCACCCTGTTCAACAACATCTCCAACCCGTGGGCGTTCGCCGCCTTCGTGGTGGTCGCGATCGGCGTCGCCCTGGTCCTCACCGGTCGGGTGCAGATTCGCTACAAGGCGGGGGTCTGACATGCTCGGCTGGGTACTCGAACACATTCCCGAAAGTCTCGTCGTTCTCGGCGGTGCAGCCCTCATCATCGCCGCCTGGCGCTACCTCGGTTTCCGGGGCGCGATCGGCGCGGCCGTCGTCGTCGTCTCGGCGCTGCTCTATCGCGGCGGCCGGAAGGAAGGGCGCGCGGCCCAACAGAACAAGGAACAGGACCATGCTGAAACCGCCATCAAGCGGGCCGACCAGGCTCGCGTCATTGCTGATCGTGTCGACGCTGATCCTGAGCGGCTGCGGGACGACGACGGGTTCAGACGAGATTAAGGGCCCGCCTCCGCCGGCGGCGCCCGTCAACGCCTTCTGCGAGATCGCCAAGCCGATCTCCTGGTCGACCAAGGATACCGACCAGACCATCCGCGAGGTGAAGGCCCACAACGCCGTCTATCTCGCCCTGTGCGGCAAGTAGGGAGTTCGGCCATGGACGGTTTTTCGTGGACACAGGTCGCCGGGTTGATGCTCATCGGCGGCTTCCTGATCGCGCTGCTCAGGTTGGCGGACGCCTGGTCCAGGCGGGTGAGCTCGGGTGAATCGGCGAAGGAGATCGCCAGCGCCGCCCTCGCCAAGGCCGAGGCCGCCGAAGCCAACCTGGCGGCGTTCAAGGCCGAGGTCGCCAAGGACTATGCCTCCAACGCCATGATCCTGCAGCTCGAGACGCGCCTGGTGGCCGCCATCGACAGGATCGGAGATCGGCTCGACCGAGCGTTCGAGCGGCACGGGGCGGATCAGGGTTAGCCCATGGTCAAGCTCCGCGTGACCGACGCCGAGATCATCGCGGCCTGGAACAACGTCGAGAAGTACCCGACGAAGACGGATGTCGGCGAAGCGCTCGGCATGCACCCGGGCTCGGTGAGCAACCGGATCACGGTGATCAGGCAGGGTCGCAACCCGCCACCACTGGCCGACCGGAACAGGATCAGCGCCAGGCGGCCGAAGAAAGCGGCCGCCGCAGGGGTTGGCGGCGTCACGGTTCCACCCGTCTCGCTCCCGGACCTCACCGTGCGCCGGGTGCTGATGACGTCGGCCCAGGACGAAACGCCGATCCACAAGGCGTTCTGGGACAACCTGCTGGCCTATGCGCGCCACCTCGGCGCCGAGGTCATGGTCGCGGGCTTCACCTACAACAAGTCGCTGTTCGAGGATCACGCTTCCCGCACCGCCGTCTTCGCGGAGGCCGTGCAGCCTTACCTGCAGCACGAGAACGTCGATCTGGGTCCGATCGTATTCGCCGCCAAGATGAACATCCTGCCGACCGCTGTGCGACCGTTGTCGGGCCTGGAGACCTACACCGGCCAGAAGTGGGGCGTCTTCCCGCACGCCAAGGTGCAGCTCGTCAGCGTCCCGACCTTCGTCGGCGGTCAGACCAAGATGATCATGACGACCGGCGCCTGCACCGAAGCCAACTACATCCCCAAGAAGGCCGGTCTGAAGGCCGAGTTCCACCACGTTATCGGCGCGACGATCGTCGAGATCGACAAGAAGAACCGCCTGTGGTGTCGCCAGATCAACGCCAGCGGCGACGGCGCCTTCCAGGATCTCGACGCGGTCGCGCGGGACGGCAAGGTGACGACCGGAAACCGGGTCGAGGCGATCACCTGGGGCGACTGCCACGTCGAGCAGGCCGACCCGCACGTCTATATGGCGCAGTGGGGCGTGGACATCGCCACCATGCAGCTCACCACCCGGGAGACGCTGCTGGACGCCCTGCGTCCCCGCTATCAGTTCTTCCACGACCTGCTGGACTTCCAGGCCCGCAACCACCACCGGCGCGACGACCACCAGCACCGATTCGAGATGATCTGCCGCGGCACCGACCTGGTCGAGGACGCGGTGCGCGCCGTCACCCGCTTCCTGCGCCAGAGCGAGCGGGAGTTCGCCCGGTCGGTGGTGGTCTTCTCCAACCACGACGACGCGCTCGGACGCTGGCTGAAGACGGCGGACTATCGGGAGGACGTGGCCAACGCCGAGTTCTACCTGCGCTGCCAGACCGAGGTCTATGCGGCCATCCGGCGCGAGGACAAGGCGTTCAACATCTTCAAGTGGGCGCTCGGCTACCTGGACGAACGGAGCCTGGAAGGGATCGACTTCGTCGACGACGACCAGTCGTTCGTCATCTGCCAGGCCCATGGCGGCGTCGAGTGCGGCATGCACGGACACCTCGGCATCAACGGCGCGCGGGGATCTCCGCAGTCGTTCACCCGCACGGCGATGAAGATGAACACCGGCCACACCCATTCGGCCAGCATCTACGACGGGGTCTATACGGCCGGTCTGTCGGGCTCGATGGACCAGGGCTACAACCGCGGCCTGTCGTCGTGGAGCCATTCCGCCGTGGTGACCTACGGATCGGCCAAGCGGACGATCATCACGCTGCAGGACGGCCGCTGGCGGGCCTAGTGGATGGCGCGGACGCCGACCAGGGTCATGAAGCCTGTTTCAGATCGGAAGAGCGTCGTGTAGGGAAAGAGTGTAGATCTCG
>CAMLKO010000025.1 GCA_946480495.1 uncultured Caulobacteraceae bacterium | reverse complement strand
GCCAGCGCCAGCAGGTCCTTGAAGACGATGTGGTCCGACAGCGTCAGCCGGTCCTGCCCGCCCACCGGCACGCCGGCCTTCTTCAGCGCGCGGATGATCTCGTGGAACAGAGCCTTGCGGCGGCGCACCAGGATCAGGACGTCGCCGGGCGTCATGGGGCGGGGCTGGCGGGTCTTCTTGTCGACCACCGCCTCGCGCCGCTCGATCATCGCCTTGAGCTGCGCGGCGATGCGGCGGGCCAGCCGCTTGTTGGCGCTTTCGGGCGGCTCGATGTCGACGGGCGCCCAGGGGTCGGCGTCTTCCTGCTTGTCGCCCTCCTCCAGCGGCCAGACGTCGACGCAGCCGGCGTCTTCGCGATAGGCCGTATGAGTGACGAGGATGTCCTGCAGCGGACCGTCCGGGCGCAGCGCGGCCAGCACCTCCGGCGGGGCGAAGACTTCGTCGACGAACTTCAGCACCTGCGGCGTGGAGCGGTAGCTGGTCTCCAGCGGCACCTGCCGGAAGAGGCCGCCCGCGCCCTCCACCAGCGCCTGCTGCTCGCGCGCTTCGGCCAGGAACCGCTCGGGCGCGGCGCCCTGGAACGAATAGATCGACTGCTTCTCGTCGCCGACCGCGAAGACGCTGCGCGCGCGCGGGTTGGCGCCGGACCCGGAGAAGAACTCGGCGGTCAGCGCGCGCAGGATGTCCCACTGGTCGGGCGCGGTGTCCTGCGCCTCGTCGAGCAGCAGGTGGTCGATGCCGCCGTCCAGCTTGTAGAGCACCCAGGCGGCGTCGGCCCGGACGGTCAGCAGGTCGTGGGTGCGCGCGATCAGGTCGGCGAAGTCGAGCCCGTTGGTCCGCGCCTTCGCCGCCTCGTAGACGGCGCGATAGGCGTAGGCGAGGGTCAGGACGTGAACCGTGTCGCGGGCGACCGCGGCGGCGCGGCAGCGCTCGCGGGCGCCGACGAGCTTGTCGCGCTCGGCGTAGAGGCGCGATTGCAGCCCCGGATCGCTCTTAATGGCGGCCGCCTTGTCGGGCCAGGTCGCGGGCTCTCCGGCCTTGGTGCAGAAGGCCGACAGCGCCGTGTCGAAGTCGGCAGCACCTTCCGCAACCGTCGCCAACACCTCCGCGCAATCGAGATACTTGCCGCTCGCGAAGAGCGCCTGCGCCGCCGCTCGCCAGACCGGAAGGTCGAGGGCTGCGACGGCCTCCTCCCGCAGGGCGTCAGGTTCGGCAGGGGCGTTGAATTTGAGCTTCTTCCAAACGTCAGGCTCGGGATCGCCACCGCAGGCTTCCACATACGCGGCAATCTGTTCGCGCCGAGACTCGAACGTACCGAACATGCCCTCGAAGCTGTGGAAGTCGAGTTGGACAGAAAGGTGAGCGTAGGCCCGACCAATCCGGCCGGCCGGGTCAGCAAGGGCGGTTGTCGCTATGAAGTCTCGAGCGTCTGCCGAAACCTCGCGGACCGCAGACTCCTCCAGCACGGTGAAGTTCGGCGAGACACCCGCCTCGACGGGGAAGCGCTTCAGCAGCTTTTCGCAGAAGGCGTGGATGGTCTGGATCTTCAGGCCGCCGGGGGTTTCCAGCGCACGCGCGAAGAGCGCGCGGGCTTCGGAGAGGTCGGCCGGCGCCTCGTCGATGCGGGCGAGTTCGGCGGTCAGCGCGGCGTCCTCCATCACCGCCCAGTCGCCCAGCTTGGCGAACAGCCGCCGCTGCATCTCGGCGGCGGCGGCCTTGGTGTAGGTCACGCACAGGATCGCCTGGGGCGCGGCGCCCCGCAGCAGCAGGCGCGCGACGCGGTCGACCAGCGTCGAGGTCTTGCCCGAGCCCGCGTTGGCGGTGACGAAGACCGAGGCCGATGGGTCGGCGGCGAGGAGCTGCGGGTTCATGCCTCCGCCTCGCCTTCGCCGATCACGTGCCATTCCCACAGCCGCGCCAGGTGGTCGTAGTCGCCCTCGAACTGGTGGATGAACTGCGGCGCGGCCCACGACACGTAGGGCGTGGAGGGGTCGTCGAACCGCTCGATCCGCCGCCGCAGGCCCTCGATGGCGGCTTCGGCCAGCGCGTGGCTTTCGGCGTCAGCGCAGATGATCTTGTCCTCGCCGGGAACGCGCCCGCCGCTGACCCGCACATAGACGAGCTCGCCGGGCGCGACCGCTTCGCCGAACCCGCCGCCGCGCAGGATGGCGGCGGTCAGGGTGAGCTGGGGCGAGAGGCCGCTTTCGACCTGCTTCTTCGTCGGCGGCGCGCCGGTCTTGAAGTCGAGGATGTCGGCGGCCGCCTCGCGCAGCTCGATCCGGTCGGCCTTGGCGGTGACGGTGAAGTCGCCGCCGGGCGCGGAAAGCGTGAGTTCGCCCTGCTGCTCGACGATCAGCCGCGCGCCCGCCCGGCGGCGGCGTTCGAACTCCAGCACCCAGGGCGCGACGTTGGCGGCCAGCGCCCGCTCGCGGGCCATGCGGGGCTCGTCCATGCCGGCCTCGATCAGGCACTCGACGAGGATGTCGGCGAAGCGGGTCTCGGCGTCCTCGGGCAGCTCGGGATGCTCGGCGGCGAAGCGTTCGAAGGCGGCGTGGACGGCGGTTCCGCGCGCGCGGGCCTCGATGGGCTCGTCGGGGCGTTCGAGGGGGCGCAGGCGCAGGATGTAGCGGGCGTAGACGGCGTAGGGATCGCGCACCCAGCGCTCGATGCCGGTGACGGGCAGCTTGCGCGGGCGCACCTCCAGCGGCGGCGTGGGGCGCGGGCGAGGGGCCGTGCGCAGATAGGCGGGCGCGGGCTCGATGGGCGCATCCAGCGCGCGGGCCCAGTCGAGGAGTTCGGGCCGCGTGGGCAGCTCCACGCCCGCGCCCTTGGCCAGGGTCTTCAGCCGCCACAGCCAGCGGGACTCGACGGCGGGCGCGTTGTCGCGGCGCTCGGAATGGATGAGGAAGACCTCGGGCGCGCAGGCGGCCTGGGCGAAGTCGTGGGCGGTGAGGCCAAGACGGCGTTCCGGCGGGGGAAGCCCGAGCTTCTCGCGCATCGGCCGCGACAGGAAGGGATCGACGGGCGCGGCCGGCGGCCAGACGCCGTCTTCGAGGCCTGCCAGGATCAGCCGGTCGGCGCGGACGAGGCGGGCCTCGATGGCGCCCAGGATGCGCAGGCGCGGATGGGTCGCGCCGCCGGTGCGGACGGTCTCGGAGGCCAGCAGGGCAGCGATCAGCTCGGCGAACTGGGTGGGTGTGACGGGCGGCAGCTCTTCGGCTTCGGAGATCAGTCCGGCCAGCAGCTGCGCGGCCGCCTCGCCGTCGGGGCCCGCCCAAGCGCGTTGACCGGCGACCGCTTCGACGGTGCGGACAAGCGTTTCGGCCGCCTTCGACACATCGGCGGTTGGACTGAAGGCGTCGGCGATGGGCGCGAGGACGGCTTGCAGTTCGGTCGCGAGGCTCAAGTCTTCCAGCCGCGCGAACAGGGCCTCCCAGTTTCGCGCGCGGGGGCCTCGCAGGCCCTTGTATTCGAGGCGTCGGCGGGAGGCCTCGTCGCCGAGGCGGCTCAGCGGATGCTTGAGGGTCGCCAGCAGGGTGACCGGATCGAGCGGGTCGGCGGCGATCTTTGCGACCAGCGACACCAGCGTTCCGACGGGAAAGCCCGCGAGCGGCGCGCCCGCCGACGAGTCGGGGACGATGCCCCAGCGCGAGAGCCGGGCGGCGACGCGGCGGGCGAGCGCTCGGTCGGGGGTGACAAGGGCGGCGGTCTTGTCGGGCGTCTCCAGCGTCTCGCGCAGCAGGAGGGCGCAGACGGCGGCGGCCTCTTCCTCGTTGCGGGCGGCGGTGACGGTCAGGCCGTCGAGGCCGTGCTGGAGGGCGTCGGGGTTTTCGTCGCGCAGGCGGCCGATCACCTCGCGCCAGTCCTTGGTCGCCTCGGCGGGGCGCAGCGCCTCGTTGATCACCCGCCGGCGCCAGCGGCCGCGCACGTCGGCGTCGGAGAGCCAGGCGCGGACCTGCGAGCGATCGACGCCCGCGCGTTCGAGCAGGCGCTTCATGGCGCCCTGCGGATGCTGCTCGCCGACCTGGGCCCAGGCGTCGTCGGCGAGGCCTTCGTCGAGGCCGGGCAGGACGACGGCGCCTTGCGGGGCCGAGGCGATCACGGCGAGCAGGTCAGCGGTGGCCGGCGCTGTACCCGTCGAGCCGGCGGCGACCAGCGGGTGCGCCGGCGGGTCCGCGCGCCATTTCGCCGCGAGACCCCGCAGCAGCGCGACGCGGCGTTCCGACACGTCGATCAGGCCAAGCTCGGCGAGGCGCCTCGGCCATTCTTCCAGTGCGATCCGCAGCACGCCGGCGGACTGTTCGAAGTGCTTGGCCATCTCGCCGTCGACGAGGTGCGGCAGGCGAGACAGCGCATCGACCTCCTCGATCTGGCAGCTGTCGAGGAAGCCGCCCAGCGCGTCGGCCATCTCCAGCGCCCCGACCGCGTCGAGCCGGCGGCCGATGCGCTCGTCGTTGTCGGCGACCAGCCGGGCGAGCTCGAACCGGCGCCGCGACGGCGTGATCGCGGGCGGCAGGTCGAGCGCCACGTCGCCCGGCTCGAACGGCGGCTCGCCCTCGTCGAGGTCGCCGAGCGCGCGGATCTGCGGCAGCAGCACGGCCTTGCCGCCGTTGGCCTTCACGAAGGCTTCGGCCAGCGCGCGCGCGCCGCGGCGGGTGGGCGTCAGAACGACGGCGTCGGCAAGGGTTTCGGGATCCGCGCTCAGCGCCTGCAGGAGGCCCACAGCCAGGTCCTCGACGAACGGCCGGTGCGCCGGGATCGAGAACCAACGCGGCCCCGGATGCTCCCCCCCTGGGGGAGCTGCCCCGAAGGGGCTGAGGGGGCTAGCCATACTCGCCCCCTACCCCCGCTTCGCGGGGACTTCCCCCAGAGGGGGAAGAATCGCCTCCGCCGCCTCGCGCGCGGCGGGATCGCCGACGTGCATCCAGAAACCCTTCATCACCGCCCCGTGCAGGCGGCCTTTGTCGGCCAGCTCGCGCCAGATGGGGGCCAGCGAGAAGGCGCCGTCGCCCTCGGCGTCGACGATCTGCGGCTTGGTGATGTGCAGGCCCATGTAGGCGTAGGGCGCGTGCGCTGCCTCGCCCCGGAAGGTCAGGCGACCCTCGCCGTCCAGGAAGAAGTCGCCCGCGCCTTCGAAGCCGATGGAGCGGTCGAGTTCGGCCAGCAACAGGCAGGCGTCCATGCGCGCCGGGTCCCAGGCCTTGCACAGGGTCTCGACGGCCGAGACGCCATCCTCCAGCCAGACGGAGTCGATGTTGGCGACCAGGATCGGTTCTTCGCCGACCAGCGAGCGGGCCTTCTTCAAGCCGCCGCCGGTTTCCAGCAGGCAGGCGCGCTCGTCGGAGATGACGATCCGGGGCGCGCGGCGCGTCGCCAGGTGCCCTTCCAGCCGGTCGGCGAAGGCGTGGACGTTGACCACCGCCTTGTCCACGCCCGCGTCGGCCAGGCGGTCCAGCACGTGATCGATCAGCGCCCGGCCGCCCACCTCGACCAGCGCCTTGGGGCGGTCGTCGGTGAGCGGGCGCATGCGGGTGCCGAGACCTGCCGCGAGCACCAGGGCGGTCTTTGGGGCGTTCTTTTGGGGCGCGCTCATGCCCGCGCCTCCATCGGCACGTATTCGTCGAACCAGCCCTTCACGGCCTCCATGCCCGGCGCGTTCAGGGTGCGGTCGAGGTAGCCCCACAGGCGCGGCATGAAGGCGGCGTACCTCGGCTTGCCGTCGCGCACCACCAGCCGCGAGAAGATGCCGAGGATGCGCGCGACGTTGAGCGTGCCGAGCGCATTGTAGGCGGCCAGGAATTCCTCGCGGTCCAGTTCGGGCCGCAGCGCGAAATAGTGGGCCAGCGAGGCGGCCTCACGCTCGGCCGAGACGTCGCGGCGGGCGTCGTGCAGCAGCATCGAGAAGTCCCAGACCTTGTGCGCGCGCACCGCGTCCTGGAAGTCGAGCAGGCCGACGCGGGCGGGGCCGTCGCGCTCGGGCAGCCAGATCAGGTTCTCGGCGTGATAGTCGCGGTGGCAGAAGACGTCGGCGTCCGCCTCGCCCTGTTTGCGGATCGGGGCCCAGATCGCTTCCCAGCGGGCGGCGGCCTCGTCGCTGAAGGAGAGCCCGGTGTTGAACTGCGGCAGCCATTCGATGAAGAGGTCGCCCGCCGTCTTCAGCGCCACGTCGTCGTAGGCGAGAAGCGGCCAGCTCACATCGCCGCAGACCATTTCGTGCGGCGGGGTCTGCGCGTGCATGACCGCCAGCGCATCGACGGCGGCGTTGTAGAGCTCGTCCTCCGCCGCGCCGTTGCCGATCAGGCGCGCGTAGAGGGCGTCGCCCAGGTCCTCCAGCACGGCCAGGCCGTTGGGCGCATCGAAGGCGATCACCTCCGGCGCCGATAGACCCAGCGACTTCAGGTGGGTGGCGGTGGTGACGAAGGCCTCGACCCGGCCGGCCGCCAGCCGCGCCAGGGCGTTGTAGCCGCTGGCCGCGCGTTGCTCCGGCGTGAACTCGGGCCGGCAAGGCTCGGTCTCGGCGTGCGGCGGCTGGTCCATGAAGATCAGCGTCTTGCCCGACGGCGTATGCAGCCGCTCGTAGGCGCGCGTGGAGGCGTCTCCGGCCAGCGCGAAACGGCGCGCATCGGCAAGGTGGTGGCGGGCCAGGAACTCGGCCTTGATCGCCTCACGCTCAGAACTCAATTCCCCGACCTTCCCATGCGCCGTGAGGCGTCAGCCGCGCGCGGCGCCCCTCGCCCTTATCGTCGAAGGAAAGCTCTATATCGAGTCGATCTTCGGGCAGGCGAGACCCCAATCGCTGCGGCCATTCGACAACCGCCGCGCCCTCGTCCAGCGCCTCATCCAGGCCAAGCTCGAACGCTTCGTCGGGCGAGGAGAGGCGGTAGAGGTCGAAGTGGGCCAGCGGCAGGGCGCCCTCGTAGAACTGCACCAGCGTGAAGGTGGGGCTGGGCACATCTTCGTGAGGCGAGGTCAGCGAGCGGATCAGCGCGCGGGCCAGCGAGGACTTCCCTGCTCCCAGCGGCCCCGACAGGCAGACGAGGTCGCCCGGCCGCAGCGCCCTCGCGACAGCCTCGCCCAGCCGCGCGGTGGCGGCCTCGTCAGGGAGCTCCAGTTCCGTCACGCGATGGGCTCGTGGGGCAGCACGCGTTCGACGTAGTGCTTGAGCGCGCCGATGTCCTCGATGGCGTGAGGGTCGATGGGGCGGCCGACGATCAGCGAGAAGCGGCGGCCGCGCTTGTTCAGCAGCTCGTGGAACAGGGTGATGTCGCGCAGCTCCTGCGAGAAACGGTCGAACAGGTGGAAGAGCGTGGCCCACGGTCCGGACACGTGCACCGGTATGACCGGCGCCTCGTACTTGCGGGCGATGGAGAGCGCCGACGCCGCCCACGGCGGATCGGCCAGCAGCCCGTCAGCGGCGCGGCGCGCGAGGCGTCCGGCCGGGAAGATCATCAGGGCGCGTTCGGCCTCCATCGCCTCCTTCGTCATCTGCAGGGTGAGGCGCGTGCGTTCGCGGGTGCGCTTGTCCTCCACCCATTCGACGGGAATCAGCACTTCGGAGAGGCGCGGGCTGACCCGGTGGGCGTCGGAGTTGGCGTAGAAGACCATGTCGGGCCGGGCGGCCTTCAGGGCGTCATAGACGGCGATCCCGTCGGCGATGCCGGTGGGGTGGTTGGCGACGACGACGGCGCGGCCCTCTCTGGGGAGGTGTTCGACGCCGCTGATCTCCACGTCCACCTGGAGCAGGCCCGAGACGTACTCCAGCGACTCCCGCCCGCTCATCGGGGCGATGGCGTCGGCCATGGCGCGGGCCTTGCGGTAGTCGAGCAGCCGATAGAGCGCGGGTCTGACCAGCGGCCATACCGGCGAGGCCGAGAGCTTGGGCGCGCGCTCCTCGATCAGCACGTCGACGATGTGGCGCCGCGGGCGGCTACGCGCTGCGTACGCTCCGGCGGCGAGGGCGTTCTCCATGGGGTGAGACTAGTGAACCCCGTGACGCGGCGGAAGTCTGGCGGCAGCGGCCGCGAAGGCATAGAACCGCCGCCTGTCATCAGTTCGGGAGCATGCCATGCGTGACATCAGCCATTTCGTGAACGGGTCGGCCTTTGTGGGGACCTCGGGGCGGTTCGGCGATGTCTTCAATCCCAACACCGGCGAGGTGCAGGCCCGGGTCCAGCTGGCCACCGCGGGCGAGGTCGACAAGGCGGTGCAGGCCGCCGCCGCCGCCTTCCCGGCCTGGGCGGCGACCAACCCGCAGCGGCGCGCGCGGGTGATGTTCGAGTTCAAGCGGCTGGTCGAGGCGCGCATGGACGAGCTCGCCGAACTGCTCTCCTCCGAACACGGCAAGGTCGTCGCGGACTCACGCGGCGACGTGCAGCGCGGGCTCGAGGTGATCGAGTTCGCCTGCGGCATCCCGCACGCGCTGAAAGGCGAATACACCGAGGGCGCCGGGCCCGGGATCGACGTCTATTCGATGCGCCAGCCGCTGGGCGTGGTCGCGGGCATCACGCCGTTCAACTTCCCGGCCATGATCCCGATGTGGATGTTCGGCATCGCCATCGCGGTCGGCAACACCTTCATCCTCAAGCCCTCCGAGCGCGATCCGTCGCTGCCCGTGCGGCTCGGCGAGCTCTTCATGGAAGCCGGCGCGCCGGCCGGGGTGCTGAACGTGGTGCATGGCGACAAGGTCGCCGTCGACGCCATCCTGACCCATCCGGACGTCCGGGCCGTCAGCTTCGTCGGCTCCTCCGACATCGCCCAATACGTCTATTCGACCGGCACGGCGCACGGAAAGCGGGTGCAGGCGATGGGCGGGGCCAAGAACCACGGCATCGTCATGCCCGACGCCGACATGGACCAGACGGTGAAGGACCTCGTCGGCGCGGCCTTCGGCTCGGCGGGCGAGCGCTGCATGGCGCTGCCGGTGACCGTGCCCGTGGGCAAGAAGACCGCCGATGAGCTGCGCGAACGCTTGGTCGCGGAGATGGAGACGCTGAAGGTCGGGATCTCCACCGACAGCGCCGCCCAGTACGGCCCGGTCGTCTCGGCCGCCCACAAGCAGCGGATCAGCGACTACATCCAGCTGGGCGCCGACGAGGGCGCCGAGCTGGTGGTCGACGGGCGCGGCTATGCGCTGCAGGGCTACGAGAAGGGCTTCTTCATCGGCCCGACCCTGTTCGACCAGGTCAAGCCGACCATGAAGTCCTACCAGGACGAGATCTTCGGGCCGGTGCTGCAGATGGTCCGCGCCGACAGCTTCGAGGAGGCGCTCGCGCTGCCCTCCAACCACCAGTACGGCAACGGCGTCGCCATCTTCACCCGCAACGGCCGCGCGGCGCGGGAGTTTGCCAGCCGCGTCAATGTCGGCATGGTGGGCATCAACGTGCCGATCCCGGTGCCGGTCGCCTATCACACCTTCGGCGGCTGGAAGCGGTCGGCCTTCGGCGACACCAACCAGCACGGGATGGAAGGCGTGAAGTTCTACACCAAGGTCAAGACCGTCACCGCCCGCTGGCCCGAGGGGATGCAGGAGGATTCAGCCTTCGTCATCCCGACGATGAGGTAGCGACATGGCGCGCAAGGCTGCTCTCTGGCTGCTGTTGGTCCTCGTCCTCGCGGGCGCGGCCTACTGGGCGCTGTGGAACTACGACCTGCGCTGGCGGCCGCACACCATCACCAGGCACCAGGCCGAGATCGCGCAGGCGCTCGAACAGGCCGGCTGGGTCTCGCCGGGCGCCAAGGGGCCGAAGCTCTACATGGTCGGCTACCGGTCCTGCGAAGACTGCGTGCGCTTCAAGGCCGAGGAGTTTCCGAAGCTGCATGCGGCCGGCGTCGACACCCGCGTCATCGAGATCGCCCGGCGCGACAAGAACGGCATCGCCAAGTCGACGCCCGCCGAACGCGCCACCGTCGCCGAGCTGTGGCTGAACCGGAACTGGGCGCTGGCCGAGCGCTGGGACGAGACGCCCATCGACGCCTGGACCGCCCAGGGCATCCCGCCCGCCGACGGCGACATGGCGCGCACGGCGGTGGTCGAAGCCAGCCGCAACCTCGTCGACCAGCTCGTGCCGCTGCTGAAGGACAACGGGATCAACTTCGCCTACCCGACGCTGATCTGGTGGAACGCCAAGGGCGAAATGCGCGGCTGCGCCTGCGAGAAGCGCCAGACCTACCGCTTCGTGCGCAAGGAGCTGGGGGC
>CAMLKO010000024.1 GCA_946480495.1 uncultured Caulobacteraceae bacterium | reverse complement strand
GGAACCGCCGGGATAACCAGCAGACCCTGCTGGGTCAGCTGGACCAACAGGCCCGCGTCTCCGACGACCTGCTGCTCTCCTATCGCGAGCAGTTCAACGTCGGCCGGCGCTCGCTGCTGGACGTCCTCGACGCCGAAAACACCCGCCACAACGTGCAGGTGTCGCGCGAGACCGCCCGGTTCGCCGAGATCTTCGCCGAGTACAAGATGCTGGCTTCCACCCACCAGCTTCTGAAGACGCTGAACATCGCCGAGCCGAAGGACGCCAATACCTACGCGCGGGCCAGGTTCAACGTCGCGCCGACGCCGCCGGCCGAGCTTTGGGCTCGCCGGTATCCTGATCGGGCCCAATAACCCCTCGGGCCCGGGCCGGTCAGGCGCAGAACAAGGAAGTTGAGTCTTGAGTACCGCCGAAGCCCTTCCGCAGCTCCACGCTGCTCCGCAGGACGACCCGGTCCTTGAGTGCCTCACCTTCCTGGCCCGGCGCTATGACCGGCCATCCTCGCCGGTCGTGATGTCGGCGGGGCTGGCGTTGTCGGACACCGGCAAGCTGCCCTTCCACCAGATCGAGGCTGCGCTGGAGCATGTCGGTATTCGCACCGAGGTGGTCCGGCGTCCGCTGCGGCGCTGGAAGGCGTCCGACACCCCCGCCATCCTCGACCTCGAAGACGGCCACGCCGTCGTCATGCTGGAGGTCAAGGCGGGGCAGGGGCTGATCCACGACCCGCGCCGCACGGACGAGGTCTGGATCGACCTTCTCAAGCTGGAAGAGACCTACAAGGGCACGGCGGTCGTCGTCGAACCCGACCCGACCCGCGACCGTGAGAGCGAGCGGCCGTGGATCAAGGCCGCGCGCGCCCACTGGTTCTGGAGCGAGATCTGGAAGGTGCGCCGCACCTTCGGCTACGTCGCCATGGCCGCGACCGTGATCAACCTGCTGGCCTTCGCCATGCCGCTGTTCACGATGAACGTCTACGACCGGATCATCCCGAACCGCGCGGCGGCGAGCCTGTGGGTGCTGGCGCTGGGCGTCGTGCTGGCCATGGGCCTGGAGTTCACGCTGCGGCTGGCCCGCGCCCAGCTGGTCGACGAGATCGGCCGCGACCTCGACGCGCGCCTGTCGCAGAAGCTGTTCGAGAAGGTGATGAACATCCCGCTGCTGGAGCGCGCCGGCAGCACGGGCGCCTTCGCCAAGCGGATTTCCGAATACGAGATCGTCCGCGACTTCTTCGCCTCCACGACCGTGGTTCTCGCGGTCGACATGGTCTTCATGGTCCTGTTCCTGGCCATGATCTTCGTTCTGGCCGGGCCGCTCGTGCTGGTCCCGATCGCGGGCATCGTCATGATGGTGACCGCGGGCGCCACCCTGCAAAAGGCGATGGGCCAGGTGTCCAAGGACGCCCAGGCCGACGCCAGCCTGCAGCACTCGGTCCTGGTCGAATCCATCGGCGGCATCGAGACGCTGAAGGCCGCCCGCGCCGAGGGCGTGATGCTCGGCCGCTGGCGCCGTTACGCCCAGACGAGCGCGGGCACCCAGGAGCGCCTGCGCAAGCTCACCGCCACGGCGGTGAACATGGCCTCGGTGTCGCAGCAGTTCATTACCGTCGGCCTGATCGTCGGCGGCTTCTACATGTTCAACACCGGCCACATTTCGATGGGCGCGATCATCGCGCTGGTCATGCTGGCGGGGAGGGCGCTGTCGCCGGTGGGCCAGTTCGCCTTCCTGATCACCCGCGCCCGTCAGGCGATGGTGACGCTCGATACGCTGCAGACGCTGATGGAAGCGCCCGACGAGCGCTCGCAGGCCGCCCGCAGCGTGGTGCCGACACTGGGCAAGGGCGAGATCAAGCTGGAGCACGTCAGCTTCCGCTATCCGAACACCAGCTCGGACTCGCTTTCCGACCTCAACCTGGTGATCCATCCGGGCGAGAAGATCGGCGTCATCGGCCGCGTGGCCTCGGGCAAGTCGACGCTGGGCCGGGTGCTCTGCGGCCTCTATCCGCCAACCGACGGCTCCTACCTCATCGATAACCTCGACAGCCGCCAGTACCATCCGCATGAGCTGCGCCAGGAATTCCGCTTCGTCGGCCAGGACGCCGAGCTGTTCAGCGGCTCGGTTCGCGACAACCTCGTGCTGGGCGGCGCCGACGCGCTCGACCAGGACCTCATCGACGCGGTCCAGCGCTCCGGCGCCGACATGTTCATCGCCCGCGACGCCTCCGGCTTCGACCTCAGCGTCGGCGAGCGCGGACGGCGCCTCTCCGGCGGCCAGCGCAGCTTCCTGGTGCTGGCGCGCGCCCTGGTGCGTCCCAGCAAGCTGCTGTTCCTCGACGAGCCGACCGGCGCCATGGACACCCAGACCGAGCGCTGGTTCATCGAGGCGCTGAACAAGGGGCTGACGAAGGACCAGACGCTGGTCGTTTCGACCCACCGCCACGCGATGCTCAACATCGTCGACCGCCTGCTGGTGATCGACCAGGGCCGCATCATCGCCGACGGGCCCAAGGACCAGGTGCTCAAGACCCTGGCCGACGCCGCCCGCCAGCCCGCGAGGGCCACGGCATGAACCTGCGCCACCACTTCCTGAAGCCCGGACCCCTCGTCCTGTCGCTCGCCATCGTCATGGGCGTGACGGGCGTCAGCGCCGGCCACGAGCTCTTCGGCCGGCTGCTGCTGCGCGACCCGCAACCCGTGCGCGCCGTCGCCGCCGTCCAGCCGAGCGCCGAGGACCAGCAGGCGATGGAGGCGCTGGCCGCCGCGACCGTTCAGACCGAGCCGTCGAACGATCCGGACGCGGCGCTGCGCATCAACGCCTCGCTGCCCTTCTCGAAGGCGCCCGTCGAGGCGGCCCGCCCGTTCGTCGCGCCCGCCGGCGCCGACCAGGCCCGCGCGCTCGATTGCATGACCGCCGCCGTCTATTACGAGGCCGGTTTTGAGCCCGTCGAGGGCGAGAGAGCGGTGGCGCAGGTCGTGCTGAACCGTCTGCGCCATCCGGCCTTCCCCAAGACCGTCTGCGGCGTCGTCTACCAGGGCGCGCCGTTCTCGGGCTGCCAGTTCAGTTTCGCGTGCGACGGCTCGCTCAACAACACGCCTCAGCCGGCCGCCTGGCGCCGCGCGCGTCAGGTCGCGGCCGAGGCGCTGCGCGGCTACGTGATGACGGCGGTGGGTGAAGCGACCCACTATCACGCCAATTACGTGTCGCCGTTCTGGGCGCCGAAGCTGGCCAAGGTCACCCAGATCGGCGCGCACATCTTCTATCGCTGGCCGGGCAGCTGGGGCCGTCCGGCCGCCTTCACCGGCCGCTACGCCGGCGGTGAGCGCATCTTCGACCGCAGCCTGCTGGTCCGCGTCAGCAACGACACGCCCGCGCCGCAACCGGTCGATCCGACCGACCGCCATGCGCCGGCCGACGTCGGCGGGCGGCTCGACACCGCAACGAGCTGGCGCTTGTCCTTGCCATCGCCGACCGAGAGCAGCTCGGCCATGGCCATGGTGCTGTCCGGGCAGGGCTCGCCCGCGCCCGCCGAAACGGCCGCCGCCAGGCCGCAGAATTCCGAGGGTTAAGTCGTGACCGTGAGTTCCCCCGCCGTCCGCAGGCGCCGTCCCGGCCTGGTCTCCGACATCAAGGCCTGGGCCAAGATCCTGATCGCCGACATCCGCGCCCTGCACGGCGCGCGGCTGATCATCGCCGCCTGCGCCGCGGGCTTCGTCGTCTTCCTCCTGTGGGCCGGGTTCGCGCAGGTCGACGAGGTCACGAAGGGGCAGGGGAAGATCATCCCCTCCAGCCGGGCCCAGATCATCCAGAGCGCCCAGCCGGCCACCGTCAAGGCCATCCTGGTGCGCGCCGGCCAGAGCGTCAGCAAGAACCAGCTGCTGGTGCGGCTGGACGACACCGAAAGCTCCTCCGAGCTCGGCCAGATCCAGGCGGAGAACGAATCCCTCGCCGCCCGCGCCGCGCGGCTGGGTCAGGAGGGCGAGGGCCAGCAGTTCGGCTGTCCCCCCGAAATCCAGGCGTCGAACCCTTCGGCCTGCGCCGATGAGGCGGCGTTGCAGCAGGTCCGCCAGGGCGCGCTGCGCAGCAAGCTGGCCGCGCTGAGCGCCGCGGTCGATCAACGCCGCAGCGATCTCGCGGAAGCCCAAGCCACGGCAGGCAGCCTGCGCAAGAGCCTCGCGCTGGCCCAGAGCCAGGTCGCGATGCTGCAGCCGCTGGCTGCCAAGTCCATCGTGCCTCAGACCGAGCTGCTGCAGGCGCAGCGCGACGCCCAGGACATCCAGGGCCGGCTCGCCGCCGCCAACGAGTCGATCAGCCGCTACAGCGACGCCATCCGCGAGGCTCAGGCCCAGATGTCGCAAGCCGATCTCGAGTTCCGCCAGGCCGCCCTCGACGAGCGCAACCAGCTGGCCGCCAAGATGGCCGTGAACAACGAGTCCCTGCGCGGCGCCACGGGCAAGCTGGAGCGTTCGGAAATCCGCTCGCCGGTCGACGGGGTCGTCAACGACGTGCAGGTCAACACGGTGGGGGGCTTCCTCAACGCCGGTCAGAAGATCATGGAAGTGGTGCCGGCCGGTGAGAAGCTGCTGGTCGAGACGCGGGTAAAGCCCCGCGACATCGCCTTCATCCACGTCGGCGACCCGGCGATGGTGAAGGTGACGGCCTACGATTTCTCGATCTACGGCGGGCTCACCGGCCGCGTGGTGCAGGTTTCGGCCGACAGCATCTATGACGAGCAGGCGAAGGAAGCCTACTTCACGGTGATCGTGGAAACCGACCAGTCGTACCTGAAGTCAGGCTCGCGGCGGCTGCCGATCACGCCGGGCATGGTCTGCGACTCGGAGATCATCACCGGCCACAAGAGCGTGCTGGCCTACCTGCTGAAGCCCGTGAACAAGGCCCGCAGCGAGGCGCTGCGCGAACGCTAGCGGGCGCCGGGCGCCGGCTGCGAGGCGGAGGCCAGCGTCATCCGCGGCCGGTCGGCGCTGTAGCCGTGGATCCAGGACCCCTCGGAGTTGAAGGTCAGGATCGGGCGATAGTCGTTCACCTGGCTCTGCGGCAGCACGCGGTCGGTGTTGCTGTCGAGGACCATGAAGCCGCTGTCGGTGCGCACCGCCAGGACCGCGTGGTCGGCGCGGCGGACGAGGTCGCGAACGATGACGAGATAGAGGTCGCGCTGCGGCACGCCCATGGCGCGCAGGATCTGCATCTTGGCGATGGCGAAGTCTTCGCAGTCGCCCTTGCCGCGGCGCAGGGACTCCGAGGCGTTGGCCCAGTAGTCGGCCCGCCCATAGACGCGGCTGTCTTCGGCGTAGGTGATGGCGTGGTTGACCCAGCGGTTGACCTGCTCGAGCTGCTGGCCGCGGTCCGAGTAGGCCGCGCGGATCAGGCCTGAGGAGGCGCCGGCGCCGGACACGTGGCTGACGCGCCGCCAGTTGGAATCGAGGCGGGTGTGGGCGACGCGGATCGCCTTGGAGCCGAACAGGTCCGGCGTGCTCGACGTCGGTTCGGCGTAGGCCGGACGGGTGAAGACCGCCGGCTGCATGTAGGCGCGGGCCGAGAAGGCGGGGCTGGAAGCCAGCGTGATCGCCGGGGCCGCGACGGACGCGGGGGCGGCGGCGAAGGTGCGGCCTCCCTGCTGCGCCTCGATCAGCGCCAGGGCGCTCGGCGCGCCGCCGAGGATGGCGGTCGTCTTGGCGTAGGCGAGCGAACCGTAGCCGCCGAAAGTCTGCGCGGCGGCGGGGGTGGCGGCCAGCAACGCGGCGCCAGCGGCTGCCGCGATATACTTGGGGGCGAGGTGAAATACCTGGGTCATACGCGACATAATCAGCGATAATTGCTAAGTCGCGATTGAGAGGTATGGATTACACAAGTATAACAAGCATGGTTTCCGAACCATGACTTGTCGTGACGAGTATTCAGTTTTTGTAAAGCTTAATGGACGGTCCGTATACGCCGCCCCGGCCGCTGAATTCCGTGTAGCCACCCCAGAGCACCCCCTGATGCGGTCACCGGCCGGCGCCCAGCTTCGCGCCCAACAGCTAACAAATGATGACCTACAAATTCAGTATGCCTCGCGCGCGCGTACGTAAAGTCGCCACGGCGCCGCTTTGGCCCAATCTGGGGAGGGGCCAAAGAGAACATCTTGCGAACACGGAACAAAGCAGGTACGGCTAAGTCATCGACAGCGCTCGCCGATTCCCTGAGGAGCGCCCGTCGGGTTGGCGGAATCATGGAATAAGGGGCGACAGCGAATGACACAGGCGGCATTGAGGCTCGTGGGACGAGACGACGCAGACAAACAGCGGGCTCTGGAAGCGGCGCTCGCGCAGATCGATCGGGCCTTCGGCAAGGGCTCGGTGATGAAGCTGGGCGACAAGGGCAAGGTGGCGGAGATCGAATCCGTCTCCACCGGCTCGCTGGGCCTGGACATCGCGCTGGGCATCGGCGGCCTGCCGAAGGGCCGGGTGGTCGAGATCTACGGGCCCGAGAGCTCGGGCAAGACGACGCTGGCGCTGCATGTGGTGGCCGAGGTGCAGAAGGCGGGCGGCACCGCCGCCTTCGTCGACGCCGAGCATGCACTCGACCCGTCCTACGCCCACAAGCTGGGGGTCAACCTCGACGACCTGCTGGTCTCCCAGCCCGACACCGGCGAACAGGCGCTGGAGATCACCGACACGCTGGTGCGCTCCAACGCGGTGGACGTGATCGTGGTCGACTCGGTGGCGGCGCTGACGCCGCGGGCCGAGATCGAGGGCGAGATGGGCGACAGCCTGCCGGGCCTGCAGGCGCGGCTGATGAGCCAGGCGCTGCGCAAGCTGACCGCCTCGATCTCCAAGGCCAAGACCATCGTCATCTTCATCAACCAGATCCGGATGAAGATCGGCGTCATGTACGGCTCGCCGGAGACGACGACGGGCGGCAACGCGCTGAAGTTCTACGCCTCGGTGCGCCTGGATATCCGCCGCACCGGCTCGGTGAAGCTGCGCGACGAGATCGTCGGCAACAACGTCCGGGTCAAGGTGGTCAAGAACAAGGTCGCCCCGCCGTTCCGCGAGGTCGAGTTCGACATCATGTACGGCCAGGGCATCTCCAAGCTGGGCGAGATCATCGACCTGGGCGTCAAGGCCGGGGTGATCGAGAAGTCCGGCTCCTGGTTCTCCTACAACGACCAGCGCATCGGCCAGGGCCGCGACAACGTCCGCGAGTTCCTGAAGGCCAACCCCGACCTCGCCAACGAGATCGAGCAGGCGGTGCGCGGCAACGCCACCGTCATCGAGGAAGAGCTGCTGGTCGGCGGCCCGAACGGCGGCGAAGAGGAATAGGCGCTTCCGGCGGGCTGCTGCTCGCGCGCCAGGCTCATCCGCCAACCCGAGGCCCGGGCGCGCGGCCCCGCGCGGCGGCTCGCGAAGGGAAGGACGTTCGGCTCCACCCGCCGGGCGTCCTTTTCCTTTGAGACAAAGGGGAGGCTTGGCTAAGAGAGGCGCGAGTTCCCAGCCCTCAAGTCCGGACCTTCGATGCAAAGCCTGAACGACATCCGCAGCGCCTTCCTGAACTACTTCGGGGCCAACGCGCACGCCGTCGTTCCGTCCGCGCCGCTGGTGCCGCAGAACGATCCCACCCTGCTGTTCGTCAACGCGGGCATGGTGCCGTTCAAGAACGCGTTCACGGGCGCCGAGACGCCGGTCGCGCCGCGCGCGACGTCCTCGCAGAAGTGCGTGCGCGCCGGCGGCAAGCACAACGACCTCGACAACGTCGGCTACACCGCCCGCCACCACACCTTCTTCGAGATGCTGGGCAATTTCTCCTTCGGCGACTACTTCAAGGACGGCGCGATCGAGCTGGCCTGGAACCTGCTGACCAAGGAGTTCGCGCTCGATCCGAAGCGGCTGACGATCACCGTCTATGCCTCCGACGACGAGGCGCACGGCCTGTGGAAGAAGATCGCGGGCCTGCCGGACGACAGGATCATCCGCATCGGCACCGCCGACAACTTCTGGTCCATGGGCGACACCGGCCCCTGCGGCCCCTGCTCGGAAATCTTCTGGGACCACGGCGAGCACATCGCGGGCGGCCCTCCCGGCTCGCCCGACGAGGACGGCGACCGGTTCGTGGAGATCTGGAACCTCGTCTTCATGCAGTTCGAACAGCATGCAGACGGGACGCGCACCGACCTGCCCAAGCCCTCCATCGACACCGGCATGGGGCTGGAGCGGATCGCCGCCGTGCTGCAGGGCGTGCACGACAACTACGAGGTCGACCTCTTCCGCACCCTGATCGCGGCCAGCGAGTCCGCGACCGGCGTGAAGGCGAAGGGCGACCGCGCGCCGTCTCATCGCGTCATCGCCGACCACCTGCGTTCCTCGTCCTTCCTGATCGCCGACGGAGTATCGCCGTCGAACGAAGGGCGGGGGTATGTCCTGCGCCGGATCATGCGGCGTGCGATGCGCCACGCGCACCTGCTGGGGGCCGAGGAGCCCCTGATGCACCGCCTCGCGCCGACGCTGGTGAACGAGATGGGGCAGGCCTATCCGGAGCTGCGCCGCGCCGAGGCGCTGATCGTCGAGACCCTGCGCCAGGAGGAAGAGCGCTTCCGCCGCACGCTGGGCCGCGGCATGAGCCTCCTCGATGAGGCGACGGCCAAGCTGAAGCCGGGCGGCGTGCTGCCGGGCGAGGTGGCCTTCAAGCTCTACGACACCTACGGCTTCCCGGTGGACCTGACGCAGGACGCGGTGCGGGCGATGGGCCTGACCGTCGACATGAGCGGTTTCGAAGCCGCCATGGACCGCCAGCGGACGATGGCGCGCGAGAGCTGGGCGGGCTCGGGCCAGCAGGCCGCGGCGGCCGAATGGTTCGCCATCCGCGACCGGCTGGGGCCCACCGAATTCATCGGCTACGACCAGGTCGAGGGCACGGGCGAGGTGCTGTCCATCGTGCGCGACGGCGCCGAGGTCGGCCACGCCGAGGCGGACGAGACCGTGCAGGTCGTCTTCGACCGCACGCCCTTCTACGCCGAAAGCGGCGGCCAGGCGGGCGACACCGGCCAGATCGAATGGCCGGGCGGCTCGGGCGAGGTTATCGACACCCAGAAGCAGGCGGGCGACCTCCACGTCCACGTCGTCAAGGTGCGCGAGCGGCTGGCGACCGGCGACCGGGCGCACCTGTTCGTGGATGCGGCGCGCCGCCAGACCACGCGGGCCAACCACTCGGCCGCGCACCTCGTGCATGCGGCGCTGCGCCATGTCTTGGGGCCGCACGTCTCGCAGAAGGGCCAGCTGGTCGACGGCGAGCGGATGCGCTTCGACTTCTCGCATTCGGGGCCGCTGACCCCGCAGGAGATCGACCGGATCGAGACCGAGGTGAATGCGGTCATCCGCCAGAACGTCCCGGCCGAGACGAAAACCATGGCCCCGCAGGAGGCCATCGAGGCCGGCGCCGTCGCGCTGTTCGGCGAGAAGTACGGCGACAGCGTTCGCGTGTTGACGCTCGGCAAGTCGCTGCTGGGCGACGGCTCGCCCTATTCGGTGGAGCTGTGCGGCGGCACGCACGTGGCGCGCACGGGCGACATCGCGCTGTTCAAGATCGTCTCGGAGCAGGGGATCGCCGCGGGCGTGCGCCGGATCGAGGCGCTGACGGGGGAGGCGGCGCGGCGCTGGCTGCTGGATCAGGCGGCCGTCGCGAAGGGGCTGGCCGACCAGTTCAAGGTCCCGGTCGCCGAAGTCCCCGCCCGCGTCGAGGCGCTGGAGGCGCAGCGGCGCAAGCTCGAGAAGGAGCTGTCCGAAGCCAAACGCGCGCTGGCGCTGGGCGGCGGCGCGTCCGGCGGCTCGGCCGTCGAAGAGGTCGGCGGGGTGAAGTTCGACGGCCGCGTGGTCGACGGCGTCTCGCCCAAGGACATGCGCCCGCTGGTCGATGAGGCCCGCAAGCGGCTCGGCGACAACGGCGTCGTCGCCTACGCCGCCGTCAACGAGGGCAAGGCGGCCATTGCTGTCGCACTGACCCCCGACCTCGTCGGCCGCTTCAACGCCGCCGACCTCGCCCGCGCGGCGGTGCAGGCCATGGGCGGCCAGGGCGCCGGCGGCAAACCCGACTTCGCCCAGGGCGGCGCGCCCGACGGATCGAAGGCGGCCGAGGGCGTGGCCGCGGTGAAGGCCGCGCTCAGCTAGCCCTTCGCCATCGCGGCGTTGAGGTTCTCGGCGATCTTGTCGAGGAAGCCTTCGGTGGTGAGCCAGGCCTGGTCGGGGCCGACCAGCAGGGCGAGGTCCTTGGTCATGTAGCCGGCTTCGACGGTGTCGACGCAGACCTTCTCCAGCGTG
>CAMLKO010000023.1 GCA_946480495.1 uncultured Caulobacteraceae bacterium | reverse complement strand
GGCGCTGGAGATGATCGGGCGAAAGCTCGCGACCTGGCGCATCCTGCTGGTGACCATGGTCTCCTACACCATGTCCAACGGGCTGGGTTTCAGCCTGGCGACCGGCGGCGCGGCGCGGCTGCGGTTCTACCGGTCGTGGGGCTTCAAGGGCGCCGAGATCGCGGCGGTCACCCTGCTGGCGGGCATCGCGGTGACGCTGAGCGGCTTCGTCACCGTCGGCATCGCGCTGCAGATGATCCACGGGGTGCCCTTCAGCCTGCACCTGATCGGGCTGGTCATGCTGGCGCCGGCCTGGCTGTGGCTTGGGCATCTGCCCAAGCGCCTGAAGTTCCTGCCGGGGGTCGAGCTGGCCCACCCGCCGCTTCGCACCCGCGTGCTGGCGCTGGGCGGCGGCATTCTCGACTGGATTCTTTCGGGCCTGGCCCTGCTGCTCCTGATGCCCTGGCAGCCCGGCGACCACATCGCGCCCTTCATCGCCGTCTTCGTGCTGGGATCGGTGCTGAGCGCCGCCTCCGGCGTGCCGGCCGGCATCGGCGTCTTCGAGGCGGTGGTGCTGACGCTCAGCCGCCACTTCGCCCTGCCGCACCAGACGGCCGCGGCGCTGGTGCTCTACCGCCTGATCTACGCCATCGGGCCGCTGTTCCTCACCGCGACCGGCCTCGCCATCGCCCAGTTCCGCGCCACCCACCGGCAAGTCGTCAGGCGACGCAAATGAGCGCCCGCCTCGAGGCCTACTGGACGCAGGACGCCGAAGCGCTGCTCCAGGGTCTCGAGGCGGCGCGCGAAGGTCTGAGCCCCGCCGAGGCCGCCCGGCGGCTCGCCCGCGACGGCCCCAACCTGGTGAAGGATGAGCGGCGCCTGTCCGCCGCGGCGCTGCTGCTGCGGCAATTCCAGAACCCGCTGATCCTGATCCTGATGTTTGCGGCCGCCATCTCGGCGGGCCTGCGCGACTGGCTGGGTTCGGCGATCATCATGGCGATGGTGATGGGCTCGACCCTGCTCGGCTTCTTCCAGGAGTACCGGGCGTCGGCCGCCATCGCCGAGCTGCGGGCGCGGCTCGCGCTCATGACGAAAGTGCGCCGCGGCGGCAAGCTGCTGACGATCCCGCTGAGCGAGGTCGTGGCCGGCGACATCCTGCTGCTCGCCGCCGGCGCCGTGGTCCCCGCCGACGCCGTGGTGCTGCAGGCGCAGGACCTGCTGGTCAGCGAGGCGGCCCTGACCGGCGAGTCCTTCCCGGTCGAAAAGCGCGTGGGCGCCCTGTCCGCGGACGCGCCCGTCGCGGGCCGGACCAACACCGTCTTCCTCGGCACCCGGTGCGCAGCGGCACGGCCGAGGCGGTGGTCGTGCGGACCGGCCGCGCGACCGAGTTCGGCGCGGTGGCCGAGCGGCTGAAGGCCAAGCCTGTCGAGACCGACTTCGCCCGCGGCATCCGCCGGTTCGGCGCGATGCTGATCCGGGTGATGGTGGTCGTCGTCCTCTTCGTGCTGACGGTGAACCAGCTCCTGGGGCGGCCCTTCATCGACTCCCTGCTGTTCGCGGTGGCGCTGGGGGTCGGGATGTCGCCGGAGATGCTGCCGGCGATCGTCAGCGTGACACTGTCGGCCGGCGCCCGGCGGATGGCGAAAAGCGGCGTCATCGTCCGCCAGCTGGAGGCCATCGAGAACCTCGGCTCGATGACCGTCTTCTGCACCGACAAGACCGGCACCCTGACCGAAGGCGCGATCCGGCTGGAGGAGGCGGTGCGCCCGCTCGGCGAGCCGGATGAAGAGGTCCGGCAGCTCGCCTTCCTCAACGCCGCCTTCGAGACCGGCATCGAAAACCCCCTCGATCAGGCGATCCTGACGGCCGGCCAGGCGGCGGGCCTCAAGACCGACGGCTACGAGAAGGTCGACGAAATCCCCTACGACTTCTCGCGCAAACGCCTGACCATAGTGGTGCGCACGCCGGACGAGCCCGACACGCGCCTGCTGATCGTCAAGGGCGCGGTCCCGAACGTGCTGGCGCTGTGCGACCTGGACGCCAAGGCCCGCGAGAAGGTCGAAGCCTACTACCGCGAGCGCAGCGGCCAGGGCTTTCGCCTGCTGGCGCTGGCGACCCGCCGCATGGAGGTTCGCCCGGACTACCTGATCGAGGACGAGACCGAGCTGACCCTGCGCGGCTTCCTCGTCTTCATGGACCCGCCCAAGCCCGAATCCGCCGCCGCCATCCGCGACCTCGCCCAGCTCGGCGTCGAGGTGAAGGTCATCAGCGGCGACAACCGACATGTCGTGGCCTACGTGGCCAAGACGCTCGGCCTGAACGCCAAGGCGCTGCTGACCGGCGAGCAGATCGACAGGCTGAAGGACGAGGCGCTGTGGAACCGCGCCCGGCGCACGACCCTCTTCGCCGAGGTCGACCCGCAGCAGAAGGAGCGCATCGTCCGCGCCCTGCAGCGCACCGGCCATGCGGTCGGCTATCTGGGCGACGGCATCAACGATGCGCCCGCGCTCTATGCGGCCGACGTCGGCATCTCGGTGGATCAGGCGGTGGACGTGGCGCGCGAGAGCGCCGACGTCGTGCTGCTCCGCCGCGATCTGGAGGTGCTGCGGACGGGGATCGAAGACGGCCGGCGGACCTTCGCCAACACGCTGAAGTACATCTGCATCACCATCAGCGCGAACTTCGGCAACATGGTCAGCATGGCCCTGGCCGCGCCGCTGCTGCCGTTCCTGCCGATGGCGGCCAAGCAGATCCTGCTGAACAACTTCCTGTCGGACATTCCCGCGCTGTCGCTGTCCTCCGACCGCGTGGACGCCGCCCAGATCGCCGTGCCCCAGCGGTTCGGCGTTTCCGACATCCAGCGGTTCATGATCGTATTCGGCCTGATCTCGTCCGTCTTCGACCTCCTCACCTTCGTCTTCCTGCTGCACGTGCTGAAGGCGCGGGAGGCGACCTTCCAGACCGCCTGGTTCGTCCTGTCGCTGCTGACCGAACTCGCCGTGCTGCTTGTCCTGCGCACGCAGGGGCCCGCCTGGAAAAGCAGGCCCGGCAAGGTGCTGGTCGGCGCGATCGTTGCGGTCGGGGCTGTCGGACTGGCGGCGCCCTATCTCGGCGGACTGTCCGGCGCGTTCGGCTTCACGCCCCTGCGGCTGAAAAGCCTCATCGCCCTTCTTTTCATCGTGGCCGGCTACGCCGCCGCAACCGAAGCGGGCAAGCGGTTGTTCTTCAGGGACTTCCGGCGTCGTGGACGCGTGGGGAGCCTCCGTAGTCCTACGTAAGGAATGCGCCGGGCTGCCGCGCCAACCGCGGGCCTCATACGGTGGGCGCATGTTGAAGCTTCTGATTATCGCCGGTGCGATGACGCTCGGAATTTCCACGGCCGCGAGCGCCGAGTCCTTATGCAAGGGCGCGGTTCCGCAAGCGGGCGTCGTGTTTCGCGGGCCGGTGCTGCATGTGGAGGAGGGCGGGCGCCTCTGCGTTGCGCGGGGCTTCGAACCTGATGCCTGGGTGGAGGTCCGGCTTGCCGACGCGCCGCCCGAAATTACCCGGGGCGCCCTGATGTCCACGGCCTTCGCCAGGGACGTCGATTGCCGGATGGGCGAAGGGGGCCGGGCCGTCTGCACGGTGGACGGTCAGTCGGTCGGCGCGCTGGCGCGCCAGCCGTTGGCGCAGAAGGCCGGGTTCACTTGGCGCTGAGGCCTAGCCGCCCCGTTCGCGTTTGCGGCGGGCGGATTCCAGTTCGACCAGCTTGCCGCTCTTCGCCTGATCGCAGCGTTCCAGCAGCATGCCGACCGCACGGCTGAGCTCGCTCATCTGGTAGGGCTTGGCGAGGATCGGGAATTCGCCGGCCAGCCGCTCGGCCGCCTGGCTATAGCCGGTGGCCAGCAGCACGGGCAGGTTCGGGTGGTCCTCGCGGATGCGGCGGGCCAGGTCGATGCCGTCCATCTCGCCGGCCATGACGATGTCGGTCAGCACCAGGTCCGGCAGCTCGCTCTCCGACAGCGCCACGAGCGCGGCCTTGGCGTTGGTGACGATCCTGGTGCGGTTGCCCAGCTGCTCGAGAAGCGCCGCGCTCACCTCCGCCACCTCCGGGTTGTCCTCGACCACCAGGATGTAGGCGCCGCGCGGCTCCGCCACCGGCCCTTGATCGCGGTCTTCCGCCCGGGGCTCGGAATGGCTGCGCGGGAGATAGATGGTGACGCCGGTGCCGACGCCCAGCTCGCTCGCAATGGCAGCGTAGCCGCCCATCTGCTGGGCGAAGCCATAGACCTGCGACAGCCCAAGCCCAGTGCCCTTGTTCACATCCTTGGTGGTGAAGAAGGGCTCGAAGACGCGCGTCAGGATGTCCGGCGGAATGCCCATGCCGGTGTCCTGAACCTTCAGGGCCACGAAGTCGCCCTTCAGGTCGGGGTCCACCTCGCCGCCCTTGAGGGTGACGTTCTTGCCGGAGATGGACAGCGTGCCGCCGTTGGACATGGCGTCGCGGGCGTTGACCGCCAGGTTGATGAGCGCCAGCTCCAACTCGCCGAGATCGGCCTCGATGGTCCAGAGCGTCTCGGGCAGGTCGACGTCCACATAGACCGTCGACCCCACGCTGGTGCTGAGCAGCTCCCGCAGGGGCGCGGCGCGCTGGTGCAGCGACACGGGCGCCGGGTTCAGCCGCTGGCGGCGCCCGAAGGCGAGCAGGTGGCGGGTCAGCTCCTGCCCGCGGCGGGCGGCGATCTCGATGGCGTTCAGCGCCTTCAGGGCGCGGGGGTCGTCCGCCAGGTGGCGCCGCAACAGCTCGGTCTGGCCGCCGACCACCATCATCAGGTTGTTGAAGTCGTGGGCCACGCCGCCGGTCAGCTGGCCCATCGCCTCCATCTTCTGGGCCTGGGCGAGGCGTTCGTTGGCCTTCTGCAGCTCGACCTGGGCGTTGCGGCGTTCGGTGATGTCGCGGGTGATCTTCGCAAAGCCGATCAGCCGGCCGCTCTCGTCGTGGATGGCGTCGATCACCACGCTCGCCCAGAACAGGTTGCCGTCCTTGCGGACGCGCCAGCCCTCGGCCTCGTAGCGGCCCTTGTCGCGCGCGGTCTGCAGCGCCTTCATCGGCAGGCCCGCCGCGCGGTCCTGCTCGGTGTAGAAGCGCGAGAAGTGCTGACCCACGATCTCTTCGGCCAGATAGCCCTTGATGTGCTGCCCGCCCGCGTTCCAGTTCGTCACGATGCCGTTGGGGTCGAGCATGTAGAGGGCGTAGTCGACCACGCCGGCGACCAGCAGCCGGAACTGCCGTTCGCTCTGCTCCAGCGCCTCCTGACTGGCTCGCTTTTCGGAGATGTCGCGGGTGATCTTCGCAAAGCCGACCAGGCGGCCCTTGCTGTCGTGGATCGCGTCGATAATGACCGAGGCCCAGAAGCGCTCGCCGTTCTTGCGCACGCGCCAGCCTTCGGCCTCGTAGCGGCCCTCCCGCTCGGCCTGCTCCAGCGCCTTGGCGGGCCGGCCGATGCGACGTTCCTCGGGCGGGTAGAAGAGACTGAAATGCTGGCCCAGAATCTCGTCGGCGGTGTAGCCCTTGATGCGTTCGCCCCCGGCGTTCCAGCTGAGGATGCGCCCCTCCGGGCTCAGCATGTAGATGGCGTAGTCGCTGACCGCCTCGACCAGGATCTGGAACCGATGATCGCTCTCGGCGGGGTTTATGCTCATCGCACGCTTCATGCGCCTCCGCCGGACCTGCGGCGGGGTGCGCTAACCTCTGACCGGAACGGCAATGTGATTTCCCCGAACGCAACGACGGTCATCGTGAACGGCCCCGAAAGTCACGGGTTCCGGAAAAACCTCGTAAGGCAGGCTTGTTAGCCGAACGTGACCGGCAGGCGCAGGTAAATGCGGCCGTCCTTCTCCGGCGGCGGCATGGCGCCGGCCCGGATGTTGACCTGCAGCGAGGGCAGGATCAGCGCCGGCGGGGCGAGCGTCGCGTTGCGGGCCTTGCGGCGCTCCACGAACTCGGCCTCGGCGACGCCGTCGTGGATGTGGACGTTGCGGGCGCGCTGTTCGGCGACCGTGCTCTCCCAGGCGAACGCGGTCCGGCCCTCGGGAAGATAGTCGTGGCCGACATAGACCTTCGTCTGCGGCGGCAGGTCGAGGATGCGGCGGATCGAGCGGTAGAGGGCGACCGCGTCCCCGCCCGGGAAATCGGTCCGCGCGGTGCCGTAGTCGGGCATGAACAGGGTGTCGCCGACATAGACCGCGTCGCCCACGTGGTAGCTGACGTCGGCCGAGGTGTGGCCGGGCGTGTAGATCACCTCGATCGGCGTCTCGCCCAGCATCAGCACCTCGCCGTCGGCGACCAGCCGGTCGAAGGCGCCGCCGTCCGGCTTGACGTCGTCAGCCCCGAACATGCTGCGGAAATGGCTCTGCACCTGGGTGATATGTTCGCCGATGACCACCTTCGCGCCGGTCTTGCGCCGCAGCCAGTCGGCCGCCGAAAGGTGGTCGGCGTGGGCGTGGGTCTCCAGGACGTAGCGCAGCGTCAGACCATGACCTGCCGCAAAGTCGAGGATCTCGTCGGCCTGTAAGGTGGAGATCCTCGCCGACTTGGCGTCGTAGTCGAGCACCGGGTCGATGACGGCCGCATCCTTGGTCGCCTCGTCCCAGAGCAGGTAGGTGGCCGTCGACGTCGGCGGGTGGAAGAAGACCTGTTGCTGAACGGACATGGCGTTCTCCTTTGCCGAGCATATAGGCGCGCTGGATAAATTAGCAATAATGCATATATAGACGCCATGGACCTGACCCTCGTCACCGCCGCGCTGGCGGCCCTCAGCGGAGGGCTGGTGGGCTTTCTGCTGGCGACGTTCGGCGGCGGCGGTTCGGTGCTGGCGACGCCTGCGCTGCTCTATGTGGTGGGCGTGCGCGACCCCCACGTCGCCATCGGCACCTCGGCGGCGGCGGTGTCCGTCAACGCCGCCATGAGCCTCTTTGCCCATTGGCGCGGCGGGCGGGTGAAGTGGCCCTGCGCCAGCGTCTTCGCCGCGGCGGGCCTGATCGGCTCGCTGCTGGGGTCCAGCCTCGCCAAGCAGGTGGACGGCCAGCGCCTGCTGCTCTTCTTCGCCTTCGCCATGGCCGCCATCGCGCTCTCGATGATCCGCAGGCCGCGGGACCATGGCGACCCCGACGTCCATATCGACTGGAAGCTGACCCTGAAGCTCGCGCCCGCCGGTCTCGTGACCGGCCTTGCGGCGGGCTTCTTCGGCATCGGCGGCGGCTTCCTGATCGTGCCGGGGCTGATGGCGGCGACCGGCATGACGCTGGCCAGCGCCGCGGCCTCCTCGCTGCTGTCGGTCGCCCTGTTCGGCGCGGCGACCTCGGCCAACTACGCGGTCTCGGGTCTGGTGGACTGGCCGCTGGCGGCGGTGTTCGTCGCGGGCGGCGCCATCGGCGGCCTGGGCGGGGCCAGGGCGGCGAGGGCGCTGGCCGGCCGGGCGCTGCTGGCGCGGCGGCTGTTCGCGGGCCTGGTGCTGGTTGTCGCCGCCTACGTCGCCTGGCGGTCGCTGGGCTCGTTGTAGATCTCGCAGAGGGTGTCGATCACCCGGATCGCGGCGGGGTTGGCCAGCCGGTAGTAGATCGTCTGGCCGTCGCGCCGGGTCGCCACCAGCCCGTCGGTCCTCAGCTTGGCCAGGTGCTGGGAGGCCGCCGACTGCGCCAGCCCCACGTAGGTCGCGAGATCCCCCACGGAGCACTCGCCCTCGGCCAGCCGGCAGAGCAGGACCAGGCGCTGTTCGCTGGCCAGCATCTTCATCAGCCGCGCGGCGGCCGCCGCGCTCGCCTCCAGGCGCGCAAGGTCTTCGTGGCCGGGAACAGCGGCCGGCTGGGGGGGACCTGCCATAAGGCTCGATATACGATGTTTGCCCGCCCCCGAAAAGAACGGCCGCGACCTGAGGGCCGCGGCCGGAAGGGGGGAACAATGATGGGTGGAAATCGGGTCTCGGGCAGTAACAGGGACCTTTCTGGCCCATTCTCATGAAAAGCGTGTGACAGCCCGCGCCGGCGAAAGCAGATTTCAGGTTATCCACAAGGAAAAGCCGCCGCGCCGGACCTGCGTCATTTCGGGCCCGCGCGGTTACATCGAACTGTCATGGAAGCTTTGTAAGAGGACCCCGGCGCAGCTCGCTGGAAGCCGCGCATCACGAGGGGTTTTCAAATGAAAAAAATGTCTCTGGTGACGGGAGCCGCCATGGGGGCGCTGCTCGCCGTCGGGGTCGCTTCCCAGGCCGACGCCGCCGCCCGGCAGCAGGCCGTCGCCGTCGAGTCGGGGCCGAGCGCCGCCGAAATTCAGGCCGCGGAAATCGACTCGCTGCGTGAACAGGTTCGTATCCTGACGGATCGGCTGAACGCCATCGAAGGCAGTCAGGCGGCCGTTCAACAGCAGGCCGCGGACGCCCAGGCGACCGCCCAGGCCGCTCAGGCGCAAATTCAGACCATCCCGACCCAGGTGAAGAGCGAAGTCGCCGCCAATACGCCCAAGCCGAAGCCTTCCTGGGCCGACAACACCTCGGTCAGCGGCCGGATGTACTGGGACATCAGCCACATCGAGCACAAGAACAACAGTGTGAAGCAGGCCGACTCCGGCACGGGCTTCGACATCAAGCGCTTCTATGTCGGCATCGACCACAAGTTCAACGACACCTACTCCGGCAACATCACCACCGACGTCACCTACAACTCCGGCCAGCAGATCGACGTCTATGTGAAGAAGGCCTACCTGCAGGCCAAGTACTCGGACGCGCTGACCGTCCGCGTCGGTTCGGCCGACCTGCCCTGGATCCCGTTCGCGGAAGACGTCTACGGCCTGCGCTACATTGAAAACACCGTGGCCGACCGCACCAAGTACGGGACCTCGGCCGACTGGGGCGTGCACGTGCTCGGCAAGGTCGCCGATGGAATGCTGAACTACCAGGTCTCCCTCATCAACGGCAACGGCTACAAGAACCCGACCCGCTCCAAGAGCGTCGACATCGAAGGCCGCGTCAGCACGACCGTCCAGGGTCTGACGCTCGGCCTCGGCGGCTACTCCGGAAAGCTGGGCAAGAACGTCGAAGGCGCGGTCACGCACCACATCGCCACCCGCTGGGACGCGATCGCCGGCTACAAGATCGAGGGCCTGAAGTTCGGCGCCGAGTATTTCAGCACCAAGAACTGGAACAGCGTCACCAGCGTGAACAGCGACAGCGCCGACGGCTGGTCCGCGTTCGCCACCTACGCCTTCACCCCGCAGGTCTCGGCCTTCGGCCGCTATGACTGGGTGAAGAAGAGCAGCACCGGCAACCCCAGCGTCCGCGACAACTACTTCAACGTGGGCCTGCAGTGGGAGCCGACCAAGATCGTCGACTTCGCCCTCGTCTATAAGCGCGACGAGGCCAAGCACGGCACGTTCAGCACCTCGAACGGCACGATCGGCGGCTCCAACAAGGGAACCTACGACGAGTTCGGCGTCTGGGGTCAATACCGCTGGTAATACGCCTCAAGTAAAAAGGATTTCGATTGGGGAGCTCCCGGCGACGGGGGCTCCTTTTCGATTCCGCCCACAGGCATTGACATAAAACCGCAGCAATACTGTCAACGGGCCTGCAAGAAACCGGACTACTCCCTCCTCGAGAGCGACAGAAGAATACGGGGCGCTCTTTCAGGAGAGACATCATCATGTTGAAGAAAATCGCAGCGGCCGTGGCCGTCGCGCTCATCGTGGGGGCGCCTGCCGCTCAAGCGGCTTCCATCACCGGGGCGGGTTCGACCTTCGCCGCGCCGATCTATGCCAAGTGGGCGGAAGCCTATAGCGCCAAGGCGGGCACGAACCTCAACTATCAGGCTATCGGCTCCGGCGGCGGCATCAAGCAGATCAAGGCCAAGACGGTCGACTTCGGCGGCACCGACAAGCCGCTGAAGATCGACGAGCTGCAGGCCAGCGGCCTGATGCAGTTCCCGACCGTCATGGGCGGCGTGGTGCCGGTGATGAACCTGCCGGGCATCGCGCCGGGCCAGATCAAGCTGACGGGCACGCAACTGGCCGACATCTACCGCGGCGTCATCCGCACCTGGGACGATCCGCTGATCAAGCTGACCAACAAGGGCGTGAACCTGCCGCACCTGCCGATCACGGTGGTGCACCGCTCGGACGGCTCGGGCACGACCTTCCTGTTCACCAGCTACCTGGCCATGAAGGCCCCGCACTGGGCCAGCGACGTCGGCGCCAGCGACTCGGTCGCCTGGCCGACCGGCGTCGGCGGCAAGGGCAACGACGGCGTCGCCGCCCTGGTCAAGCAGACCCTGGGCTCCATCGGCTACGTCGAATACGCCTACGCCAAGCAGAACGGCATGACCTACGCCCTGATGCAGAACAAGGCGGGCAAGTTCGTCGCCCCGACGGCCGCCAACTTCGCGGCCGCGGCCGCCGGCGCGGACTGGTCGAAGGCTCCGGGCTACTACCTGCTGCTGCT
>CAMLKO010000022.1 GCA_946480495.1 uncultured Caulobacteraceae bacterium | reverse complement strand
CCGGGTGTTCTGGTTGATCGCCGGAGCGATCAGCGGCGTGCTGGCCTGCGTGCTCACCGTCCCCGCGCTCGCCCGGATTTTCGGGGTGGAGCTTCCCGACGCCACCTTGATTGGATTGGCGTTGCTGGTGGCGCTGACGACGGGCGGCTGGTCCCTCGCGCTACGCCGGCGAGAATGAACGGTTACGACGCGGCGTCAGGCGCTCGGCGCGCCGGTCGTGACGTCCTCCGCCACCGGCTGAACCTCTCCGCACGGCTTTGCGCCGGGCTGGGCGAGCCGGACGCGGATCGTGTGGCGCCCGCCGTCGTCCACGAGGCGGATGCGTAGAGGGCGCTCGGCGACAGGCGCGCCATCGAGCTCTGCAAAACCCACCCCACGCATCACGCTGTCGGGGTTCTCCACCACGATCTCGTAGGTCGTCTCGCCCCGCCGCAGCCGCACTTCGAACCCCGGCCAGGCGCAGGGGATGCAGGGGTCGAGCCGCAGGAAGTCGCCCTCGATCGTGACGCCGAGGATGCTCTCCAGCCCCGCGCGCTGCATCCAGCCGGCCGAGCCCGTGTACCAGGTCCAGCCGCCTCGCCCGGTGTGCCCGCGCGCGGCATAGACGTCGGCGGCGACGACATAGGGCTCGACCTTGTAGCGGTGCGTGTCGGTGCGGGTGCGGGCGTGGTTGATCGGGTTGAGCAGGGAGAACAGGGCAGCCGCCTTGTCGCCCTCGCCCAGCTGCGCGAAGGCCATCACCGACCAGAGGGCGGCGTGGGTGTATTGCCCGCCGTTCTCCCGGATGCCCGGCGGGTAGCCCTTGATGTAGCCGGGGTCGAGCGGGGTGTGGTCGAAGGGCGGCGTGAACAGCAGCGCGATGCCGTCGGAGGGCACGATCAGCTCGCGCTCCACCGCCGCCATGGCCTGCGCGGCCCGAACCGGCTCGGCGGCGCCGGAAAGCACGGCCCATGACTGGGCGATGGAGTCGATCCGGCACTCCTCGTTCGAAGCCGAGCCGAGCGGCTCGCCCTCGTCGAACCAGCCGCGCCGATACCACTCGCCATCCCAGGCGCTGCGCTCGGCGGCGGCCCGCAGGGCCTCGGCATGCTCCCGCCACAGCGTCGCCCGCGCCGCGTCGCCCTGCGCTTCGGCGATCGGGATGAAGTCCCTGACCGTGGCGATCAGCAGCCAGGCCAGCCAGACGCTTTCGCCCCGCCCCTCGTCGCCGACGCGGTTCATGCCGTCGTTCCAGTCCCCGCCGCCGATCAGCGGCAGGCCGTTCGGTCCGACGGCGAGGCTGGCGTCGAGGCCGCGCGCACAGTGCTCGTAGAGGGTGGCGGTCTTCTTCGAGACGGTGGGCTGGAAGAAATTATCATGCTGGTGCGGCGCCAGCCGCGGGCCCGTGAGGAAGGGAATGGTCTCCCCCAGCACCGCAACATCGCCGGTGGTCCGGACATAGTGCGCGGCGGCGAAGGCGAGCCAGGCGCGGTCGTCGGAAATGCGGGTGCGCACGCCCTGGCCCGAATGCGGCAGCCACCAGTGCTGCACGTCGCCTTCGGGGAACTGCCGGCCGGCGGCGCGCAGCAGATGCTCGCGCGTGAGGTCCGGCCGCACGGCGGCGAGCGCCATGCCGTCCTGCAGCTGGTCGCGAAAGCCGTAGGCGCCGCTCGCCTGGTAGAATCCCGAGCGCGCCCAGATCCGGCAGGCCAGCGTCTGGTAGAGCAGCCAGCCGTTCAGCATCACATCCATCGACCGGTCCGGCGTCTTGACGCGCACCGTCCCCAACAGGTCGCCCCAGTAGCGGCGGACCTCCGCGAGCACCGCGTCGAGATCGGCGCTCCGGTAGCGGGCGATCAGCTCTTTCGCCTCCGCCTCGCTGGCGGCGTCGCCGAGCAGGAAGACCACCTCCGCCGTCTCGCCCGGCGAAAGCTCCACCACCGTCTGGAGCGCGCCGCAGGGATCGAACCCCGCGCCGACCCGTCCCGAGAGGCCCCGCCGTCCGCCCAGCGCTTCGGGCGCTGAGAGCGCACCGTTGCGGCCGATGAACTCCCGCCGGTCGCCGGTCCATCCGGTCTGACGCCCCAGCATGTCGATGAAGGCGGTGCGGCCGGCGAAGGCGGGATTCCACGGGTTGCGGGCGAGGAAGGCGCCGCTGTCCGCATCGATCCCCGTGACGACGAACGGCGCGGCCGTCGCGCGCGAGGCGCCCAGCACCCACTCGACATAGCCCGTGACCGAAATCCGCCTGGGGCGGTCCGAGACGTTGCGGATGGTCAGGCGCGAGATCTTCAGCGGATCATCGAGGGGCACATACTCGACGAGGTCGAGCGCGAGCCCGCGCGAGGCGTGTTCGAAGCGGCTGTAGCCCCAGCCGTGGCGCGCCGTATAGGTCGCCGCCTCGTCGCGGATCGGCTGGGCGGTGGGACTCCATAGCTCACCGGTCTGTTCGTCGCGCAGGTAGAACGCCTGCCCCGGACGGTCGGTGACGGCGTCGTTCGACCACGGCGTCAGCTGGTGTTCGCGGCTGCTCACCGACCAGGCGTAGCCGCCGCCCTCGGCCGATACCTGGAAGCCGAACTGCGGGTTGGCGACGACATTGATCCACGGCGCGGGCGTGGCCTGCCCGGGCGCAAGGATGGTCACATACTCGCTGCCGTCCGACGCAAAGCCGCCGATGCCGTTGAAGAACTCGATGCCCGGCGCGGGACCGGAGACCTGCAGCTCGGAGGCGGCGGACGCACGCCGCCGCGCCCGCCGCGCCGGCGTTACGGGCTCGGGCAGGCGCTCAAGCTGCTCGGCCAGCCGTCCCCGTTCGCCGCTCAGCACCACCCGCGCGACCGAGACCAGCAGCGCCCTCGCCTCTTCCGGCACGAGGTCGGCCCGCAGCACGAAGACGTGACCGGCCGGCCGCTCGTCGCTGAGCGGCGACCGGGACTGGCTCGCCCGCACCATCATCTCGACCGTGGTCTGAAGGTCCTGCAGGTAGGACGTCGCCCGCTCGTTCAGGATCACGAGATCGACGGCCAGCCGCTTCATCCGCCAGTACTCCAGCGCCTGCAGCGCCTGGCGGACGATGTCGAGGTGCTGGCTCTCAGAAACGCGCACCAGGATGATCGGCAGGTCGCCGGAGATGCCCATGCTCCACAGTCCGTGCTGTCCGCCGCCTCCGCTCTGGATCGTCTCCGACGCCGACCGCAGCGCCGGCGAGGCGTAGACGAGGTGGCCGGCAAGCCGCTGGTACTGGGCGGCCTCGGCGCGATCGACGCCAAGATGGTGGAGCTGCACCTGCGCCTGGGTCCAGGCCAGCGCGGCGGCGCGTTCGAAGTCGCCGATGTCGTGGTGTTTGTCGACCAGGCCCAGGACGTCCTCGCGGCTGGCTGCGACCATGGTCCAGAAGTCGATCCGGGCCGTGGCGCCCGGCTCGATCCTGACCCGCCGCCGCAAGGCGAAGATGGGATCCAGCACCGCGCCGGTCGCGCCGCTCAGCGGCCGCCCGCTCATCACGGCGGTGGGACAACGCACGGTGTTGCCGCGCCCGAGGAAGCGTACGCGGTCGGTCTCGAACTCGCGCTTGCCGACGGTCTTGCCGTCCACAGCCGCGAGGTGGGCCGCCCACACCTCCGGCTCATCCGGCGAGCGGCGCCGGCGGGTGGCGAGCAGCGCGCCCAGCGCCGGGAGGTGCTCGGTTTCCACGAACAGCTTGGAGAAGGCCGGGTGCGCCACGTCCGCGGCCTGCGGCGCCAGCACCAGCTCGGCATAGGAGGTGACCTCGATCTCGCGCACCCGGTCGCCGGTGTTGGTGATGGCCACCCGGCGCACCTCGGCGTCGTCCTCGGCGGAGACCAGCACTTCGAGCATGGTCGATATGGCGCCGTCCTGCCGTACGAGTTCGGCGCGGTCCTCGTTGAAGGTGACGCGGATGTCGTCCGGCTCCTCACCCGTCGGCTGGAAGCCGGCCGACCAGACCCGGCCGGTGCGGGTGTCGCGCAGGAAGATGTAGGAGCCCCAGTCGTCGCAGGTCGCGTCCTCGCGCCAGCGGGTGATCGCAAGGTCCCGCCAGGCGCTGTAGCCGGACCCCGCCGCCGTCAGCATCACCGCGTAGCGGCCATTGGAGAGCAGGTGGGTGGCGGGTGTGGCGCTGCGCGGGTCGGCCGAGCGCCAGCTGCCGGACCAGTCGATCTCCCGCACGCGGGCCACCGCCGGGATGTGCGCCGCCCAGGGCCGCACGGCCGTCACGTCGCGCGGCACCCGCTCCTGCAGCAGCAGCTCCGTGGACTGCACCATGGGCTCGGCATGGAAGCGCTCGCGCATGACGCCGTCGAACAGCGCGTCGGCCAGCGAGACGATGGTCATGCCCTGGTGGTGAGCCATGAAGGCCTGGACGACCGCCGCCTCCTCGCCGGCCGGCACCCGGGCGGGGGTGTAGTCGAGCGCCTCGTAGAAGCCGTAGCGGCCCCGGGCGCCGACGGCTTCCAGCCGCTCGAAATTCCGCGCCGCGGCGGCCGGCTCGATCATGGCCGCCAGCGCCGTGGCGTAGGGCGCGACGACGGCGTTGTCCGACAGGCCGCGCTTGAGGCCCAGGCCGGGCACCCCGAAGTTCGAGTACTGGTAGGTGAACTCCAGGTCCCGGGCGTTGTAGGCCGACTCCGAGACGCCCCAGGGCGCCTTCAGCGTCTCGCCGTAGGCCATCTGGGCGTGGACGATCAGCCGGCTTGTCTGTTCGAGCAGGCTGCCGGCCGGCTCGCGCATCACCAGCGTCGGCATCAGGTACTCGAACATCGAGCCCGACCAGGAGATCAGCGCGGCCCCGTGCGCTACCGGGGTGACGGCGTGACCCAGCCTGAACCAGTGGCGCGCCGGCGCGTCGCCCTTGGCGATGGCGATGAAGCTCGCCAGCCGCGCCTCCGAGGCCAGGAGGTCGTAGCAACTGGGGTCGAGCGCGCCCTCCGAGGCGTTGAAGCCGATGGACAGCAACACCCGGTCCGCATCGAGCAGGAAGGCGAAGTCCATCGACAGCGCCATCGAACGCGCGATCTGCTCGATGGCCTGCAGCCGCGCGTCGAGCGATTCCGCGTCGCCCAGATCGCGGCGGTGGCTTTCGATCGCCCGCTGGGCGGCCTCGGTCCAGAATAGCAGGTCGGCGCCGTCCTCCTCGGCGATGACGATCTCCCGCGCGGCGCCCACCAGCCGCTCGGCCTGCCGCGAAAGCGTGGAGAGCAGCTCCGCCATGTCGGGGACGGGGGCCACGGCGCTTTCGAGGGCGACCAGTTCCTCGTAGAGCCGCCGCCAGATCACCGGCTCGTCCCTGCGTCCGCCGAGCAGGCGGCCCGCCTCCTCCCGCGCCAGGGCGAGGGCGTCCCCCACGCCCGTGAGCCGCCGCGCCGGTTCGAGCGGGCGCGTGCGCCAGTCGCGGCAGGCGTTGGCGAGCACCAGCAGGTGGCCCGCCAGGTTTCCGCTGTCGACCGTCGAGACGTATTGCGGATCGAGCGGTCGCAGGTCGCGTGTGTCGTACCAGTTGTAGAAGTGACCCCGATGGCGGGCGAGCTTGCCCATCGCGGTCAGCGTCGCATCGAGGCGCTCGACCGCCTCCGCGGCGCCCATCCAGCCGAAGTCGCGGGCGCTGACGATGGAGAGCAGGTAGAGGCCCATGTTGGTGGGCGACGTCCGGTGGGCGACCGCGGGCTCGGGGACCTCCTGGAAATTGTCCGGCGGCAGACTGTTGTCGGCCGGGGTGACGAAGGTCTCGAAGAAGCGCCAGGTGCGCCGGGCGATCAGCCGGAGCGCCTTGCCGTCCGCCTCCGCGAGCGGCCGCCTGCCGGCGACGAGCCGCGACTGGCTCGCCCGCAGGGCCGCCAGCGGCGACAGCGCCCAGACCACCGTGAAAACGGCGGCCAACGGCCAGGTCGCGTGGCTGAACGCGAGCGCCGGGACGACGGCCGCGAGCGCGATGACCACCGCTCCGGCCATCCGGCGGTAATACCGTGCGAGACCCGGAATCTCGCCGAAAGCGGCCTCCGCGGCCGGCGTCCACTCCAGGAGATGGCGATGGCTTGCCGCCAGCCGCCAGAGGGTGCGTACGATCGCGTCGCCCATCAGCCAGGCCTGGTGGGCCAGGAACACGACCATCAGCCCGATCTGCAGCAGCGCGAGGCGAAACTCCGAACGGAGCGCGCGGAAATGGGTGCGCAGCAGTACGCCGCGCCGCCGGGGCGCCGCGTTCACCATGACCGGCAGCAGCGGCGGAACGGCGATGGTGACGAGGACAAAGACCGTCCAGGCGATCGCGGCCTCCAGCGGCAGCGCCCAGCCGGCGGCCAGCGCCGCCACGAGGCAAGGCGCTGAGAGCGTGCGGCGCAGGTTGTCGACCATCTTCCAGCGGCCGATGGCCGGCACGCCGGACCTGCGCCCGACAATCCAGGGAAGAAGCTGCCAGTCGCCGCGCGCCCAGCGATGATGCCGCATGGCGGCGACGTCGTAGCGGGCCGGGAAGTCCTCGACGACCTCGACATCCGACGCCAGGCCGGCCCGCGCGAACACGCCTTCGAAGAGGTCGTGGCTGAGAAGCGCCCCCTCGGGCACGCGGTCCGCCAGCGCCGCCTCGAAGGTGTCGATGTCGTAGATGCCCTTGCCGGTGTAGGAGCCCTCCCCGAACAGGTCCTGGTACACGTCCGAGACGGCCGCGGCGTAGGGGTCGATGCCGCTGGCGCTGGAGAAGACGCGGAGAAACAGCGAGCCCTCGCGCCCCACCGGCAGCGAAGGCGTCACGCGCGGCTGCAGGATGCCGTAGCCCTCCACCACCCGCCCAAGCACAGGGTCGAGCCGCGGCCGGTTGAGAGGATGGGCCATCTTTCCGATCAGGCGGCCGACCGTGTCGCGCGGCAGCCGCGTGTCGGAATCCAGCGTGATGACGTACCGGACGTTGGCCGGGACCTTGCCTCCCAGATCGAGGAAGGTGGTGTCCTGGGCGCCGCGCAGCAGCCGGTTCAGCTCGCACAGCTTGCCGCGCTTGCGCTCCCAGCCGATCCAGCAGCTCTCGCTCTCGCACCAGACCCGGCGGCGATGCAGCAGCAGGAACCGGTCCCCGGCGGGCCCCGGACCATGACGCTGGTTCAGCCGCTCGATTCCACCCTCGGCGACAGCCAGAAGTTCGGCGTCGTCGCCGGCCTGCTCGCCGGGCGCGTCGCACCAGTCCGACAGCAGGGCGAAGTGCAGCTCGCCGCTGGGGCTCGCCAGGTAGTGGATTTCCAGCCGCTCTATGAGTTCGTTGATGCTCTCGCCGCTGGTCAGCAGCGTGGGGATGACCACCATCGTGCGCAGGCGGGGCGGCACGCCGTGGCTGAGGTCCAGCGCGGGCAGCAAGGTCGCCCGGAAGCCTCGGGTGACCATGTGGTTCACCAGCGCCACGGCCACATCCACGGCCGGAACGATCCCCAGAGCGCCCAGCAGCACGAGCATCGGAAGTCCGACGCCCTGCTCGACCAGCAGAAGCAACGGCAGCGTCAGCAGCAGCGCTGCAACGATCACGCCCGCGCTGACATAGCCCCAGACGCCGAGGCTGCGATAAAACCGCCCCGCCCACCCCCGCGCCGGCGGACGAAATCCGATGGATTTCTCGAACTGTCTGCGTCCCCCCGCGATCAGGTAGTAGCCGGGGTCGGCCCGCCGGTCTTCGGCCCACTCGCCCGGAGCCGCTTCTGCGGCCGCCACGGCGCGCCGGGCGACCTCCAGCTCGCTCCAGCCGGAGCCGCGCGACAGCGCTTCGATCGCGGTCCGGTAGAGGTTCCGCGTCGGGAAATCCATGTCGCGGAAGCGGCTCGCGTCGCCGAGCAGATCGTCGACGAGGCTGACGCGCTCGAACAGCTGCGTCCAATCCACGTCCGAGATCAGGCGCATGCTGGTGATGATGTTGCGCACGGTCACCGTGGCGGCGACCTGGGCGTGCTGCTCCTCGCGAACGGCGGCTTCGGCCGTGCTGTCGCGTCGCGAGAGCCGCTCCTCCAGCCACTCCATCGCCGGCCGGACCCGCGGGTCCTGGTCGCGCAGGCGGTAGGTGAACTGGACGAAGAAGGCCCTGGGCCGGGAGACTGCGGAAAGCTCGGCCAGCAGTTCCGACGCCGGCTCCGCCTCGCGGCCGCCCAGGCCCAGCAGGCGGTCGGCGAACTCGTCGGCCTCCTTGCGGGCCACGCGCTCCGCAACGATCGCCTGGGCGAGACGCCGAAGGTTTTCCACCAGCACGATGCGCAGGGTGATGGCGACGGCCCATAGCTCGCCGATGGTCAGCGGCTGGACCTCCTGGTAGGCGCGCAGGTAACGGCGCAGCACTTCCGGATCGAACAGGCTGTCGGTGTGGGCGATGAAGGCCCAGGCCAGGCCGAGCACCCGCGGATAACCCGCAAAGGGTCCGCCGCCGAGCTTTGGCAGCTGGCGATAGTAGCCGGGCGGCAGGTCTGACCGGACCTCCCGGATCTGCCTTTCAACGACGTGATAGTTGTCGATCAGCCACTCGGCCGCCGGCGTGATCGCCGCGCCCTCATCGACCGCCTTCAGGACATCGTGGTAGGCGCCGAGCAGGACCCGCTCGTTTTCGACCAGGCGGCTCGCCAGCGGCGGAGCCTTGACCGGGCGCGGCGTGACTCCCTGCGCGGCCGCCAGGCTGCGTGCGTGAGCTTCCAGCCTCTCGACGCTGAAGAGCTCGGCCCGGATCGGAGACGGGTCGGCCCATGGTCCCGCTGAAACGCGACGGCCGAAGATCTGGGCGTCGGCCAAGCCCGCGCCCCACTTCAACCAGTCATCAGCGGGGCGAACAGGCATGGGAACCGGCTTTGGCGGGCCGGCTTACGACTGCATCCCGGAGGCCGGCCACGCTGCCGCCCTGGCCGGGGGTGCGCTGGCGATCTCATCCTCATCATCGTCGATGAGCACCTCCACGCCCTGCCCATGGCGCCGGATTGCATCGGCGAGGCAATGAGCTTCGCGAACGGCAAGCGTGCGCGACCAGAAGGGGGTGGTCATCTGCTCACCCATCCTGACAGCCCAACCATCGGGTTCTTTGACGACAATGAATGTGATCATGGGAGCCACCGGGGGAAAATGCGGCCTGATCGTTCTTGTATCACGAAATAGCCGCCCGCGCTGTCCGCGCTTTGATGCATGACAACTTCGTTAGGCGCCTGGGCGGCGCTTAGTTCCAGTCGATTGCGCCGAGCAGCATGCCGATGCGGCCGTCGCCCCACATGGGCAGGATCAGGCGGGAGTAGGCGCGGCCCGCGGCGGGCTCGTGCCGGTAGAGGGTCGGCTCGCCGGCTTCGACCGCGGCCGCGCACTGGGCGATGAGGAATTCGAAGGGCGGGGCCGGCGGCGTCTCGTCGGCGAACAGGCCTTCGACTTCGCGATGGCCCGCCGCGGCGATCTCCGCGCCCACCTGATCGAAGCGGAAGCGATCGGGTCCCGGATAGACGCCCATCAGGAACAGGCGCCCGGCGATGTCCGGCAGGACGGTCGGGTTGAAGTCGTCCCAGAAGGGTATCTGCGCCGAACCGCGCAGCAGTCCGCGCCAGTACGCCTCGACCCGCGTCAGGTCCGGCGAGAGATGGCCCGTGGGGGCGAATGGTCGCTTCATGGCGGTCACCTGCGCTGTCATCGAGCCTTGAATAGCCCCCGACCCGGCCGGCCTGCCTTGACCTCCCTCAAGGCGCGAGCGGCGCGGGACGGCCAGCGTGGCGGCCCATGGCGCAGATCCTCACCGTCACCATGAACCCGGCCGTCGACATCTTCACCTCGGTGGAGGTGGTGGAACCGGTGCGCAAACTTCGCAGCGGCGCGGTGCGGCGCGACCCCGGCGGCGGCGGGATCAACGTGGCGCGGGTGGCCCGGCGGCTGGGCAGCGAGGTGCTGGCCGTCTATCCGGCGGGCGGCCCTATCGGAGCGCTGCTGGAGCGGCTGGTCGCCGCCGAGCGCGTGCCGAGCCTCAGCCTTCCGATCGCGGGCGACACGCGCGAGGACTTCACCGTGGTGGAAACCTCCACGGGGCGCGAGTTCCGCTTCGTGCTGCGGGGGCCGACGCTGACGCCCGAGGAGTGGCAGGCCTGCCTTGACGCCGCCGTGGGCGGGGGCGCGGCGTATCTCGTCGCCAGCGGCGGCCTGCCGCCCGGCGTCCCCGACGACTTCCACGCCCGGCTGGCGCGCCGTGCAAAGGCGGATGGCGCCAAGCTGGCGCTCGACTGCTCCGGTCCGGCGCTGAAGGCGGCGCTGGACGAGGGCGTGTGGCTGGTGAAGCCCAATCTCGCCGAGCTGGAGGTCTACGCCGGCCAACCGCTGGATACCCACGCCGGCCAGATCGAAGCCGCCCGCTCGGTCGTCCTGCGCGGTGGGGCCGAGATCGTGGCCCTGACGCTCGGCGAGACCGGCGCGCTGCTGGTCACCGAACGCCGCGCCTGGCGCGCCCCGGCGCTCCCCATCCGCCGGGTCAGTTCGGTGGGCGCGGGCGACAGCTTCATGGGCG
>CAMLKO010000021.1 GCA_946480495.1 uncultured Caulobacteraceae bacterium | reverse complement strand
GCGTCGAGCTCGGCTGGCGCTGGACGCCGCTGGAGTCGGTCGGCGTCTATGTGCCGGGCGGCCGGGCGGCCTATCCCTCGACGGTGCTGATGAACGCGGTCCCGGCCAAGGCGGCCGGCGTCGGGCGTATCGCCATGGTCACGCCACCGGGGCGATTGCAGCCGGCGGTGCTGGCGGCGGCCAGGGAGGCGGGGGTCACCGAGATCTGGCGCATCGGCGGGGCGCAGGCGGTGGCCGCGCTGGCCTATGGCGCGGGGCCGATCGCGCCGGTCGACAAGATCGTCGGTCCCGGCAACGCCTGGGTCACCGCGGCCAAGCGGCGGGTCTATGGCGTCGTCGGCATCGATTCGCTGGCCGGGCCTTCGGAGATCGTGGTGGTGGCGGACGGCGCCAACGACCCCGACTGGATCGCCGCCGACCTCCTCTCGCAAGCCGAACACGACCCGGCGGCGCAATCGATCCTCATCACCGACGACGCGGCGTTCGGCGAAGCCGTCGAGCGGGCGGTTCAAATCCAGCTCCAGTCGCTGGCCACCGGGGAGGACGCGTCGGCTTCATGGCGCGACCACGGCGCGGTGGTGATCGCCCCGCTGGCCGACAGTCCGGCGCTGGTCGACCTCATCGCCCCCGAGCACGTGGAGTTCGCCGTCGACGAACCCGAGCGGCTGGCCGACCGCGTGCGGCACGCCGGCGCCATCTTCCTTGGCCGGCTGACGCCCGAGGCCATCGGCGACTATGTGGCCGGCTCCAACCACGTCCTGCCGACCAGCCGGGCGGCGCGGTTCTCCTCGGGGCTTTCGCTGTTCGACTTCCTCAAGCGCACCTCGATCGTGAAGTGCGACGAGGCCGCGTTCGGCCGTCTCGGGCCCCACACCGTGGCGCTGGCCGAGGCGGAGGGGCTGCCCGCGCACGCGCGGTCGGCGGCGATAAGGCTGCGCTCCGACCCATGACCGAAGCCGATGACCGCGCCAAGCACCGCCTCAAGAGCATCGTCATCGACGAGGACTCGCTGGGCGCGGCCTCGCGCGATCAGGAGCAGGAGCGCCAGATCGCCATCTTCGACCTGCTCGAGGACAACTACTTCCATCCGGAAGGCGCCGAGAACGGGCCCTACGACCTGAAGCTGGGGCTGACGGAGAACCGGCTGGCGTTCGACATCACCGGGCCGGGCTTCGAGAAGCGCCACCTGCTCTCGCTCTCGCCGTTCCGCGGCGTGATCAAGGACTACTTCATGGTCTGCGAGAGCTATTACCACGCCATCCGCAACGCCACGCCCCAGCAGATCGAGGCGCTGGATATGGGCCGGCGCGGCCTGCACAACGAGGGCTCGCGGCTGCTCAAGGAACGCCTCGCCGGCAAGGTCGAGACCGACACCGACACCTCGCGGCGGCTCTTCACCCTCATCTGCGCGCTGCACTGGAGGGGTTGAGGCGGGTGGCCGAGCTCCCCGGCGCTGTGTTGTTTGCGTGCAATTTCAACCGCGTCCGCTCCCCGATGGCCGAGGCGCTGATGAAGCTGGCCTATGGCGACCAGGTCTTCGTCGACAGCGTCGGCCTCAGGCACGAGGAAGGCCACGACGAGGTCGACCCCTTCGCCGCCGCGGTCATCGACGAGCTGGGCGGCGACCTGGCGGACTTCCACCCCAAGACTTTCGACGAACTGGAGGACGAGTCCTTCGACGTCATCGTCTCGCTGACGCCCGAGGCCCAGCACCGGGCCGTCGAGCTGACCCGCAATCACGCCGCCGAACTGGAGTACTGGCCGACCCACGACCCGACGCTCGTCACCGGCTCGCGCGAGCAGATCCTGGACGCCTACCGCGAGGTCCGCGACGAGCTCGCCCGGCGCATCCGCGAGCGCTTCGGACGGCCATCGACCTTCGGGGGGTGACTGCGATATTATGGAGCGGACTCACGGCTCGCGTGGTAATCGCGGGCCGTTTGCTTATCCCCGTTTGGCTGAGAGGCTGTATGGCGAAAGAGGAACTTCTGGAGTTTCCGGGCACCGTAAGCGAGCTGTTGCCCAACGCGACTTTCCGCGTGAAGCTCGAAAACGATCACGAGATTATCGCCCACACCGCGGGCAAGATGCGCAAGAACCGCATCCGCGTGCTGGCCGGCGACAAGGTCCTGGTGGAGATGACTCCCTACGACCTGACCAAGGGCCGCATCACCTATCGCTTCAAATAGAACTGGAACCCACATGACGGACGGACTCGAGCGGGCGGTCGTCGTCACCGGGGCATCCACGGGCATCGGCCGCGCGGCCGTGGCGAGCGCCGTGAAGGGCGGCTCCCATGTCTTCGCGGGCGTTCGCAAGCAGGCCGACGCCGACAGCCTCACCGCCGAATTCGGCGCGGCGGTCACCCCGCTCCTCTTCGACGTCACCGACGAGCCCGCCGTCGCCGCGGCCGCCAGGCAGGTCGGCGAGGCGCTGGGCCGGCGCAAACTGTTCGGGCTGGTGAACAACGCCGGCATGGCCGTGCCCGGGCCGCTGCTGCATCTCACCACCGAAGACCTGCGCCGCCAGATGGAGGTGAACTTCATCGGCGCGCATATCGTGACCCAAGCCTTCCTGCCGCTGCTGGGCGCCGACACCGACCGCACCGGCCCGGCCGGGCGGATCGTGATGATCAGCTCGGTCGGCGGCGAGGCGGCTTTCCCGTTCCTCGGCGCCTATTCGGCCTCCAAGTTCGCGATGGAGGGCTATTCCGAAGCCCTGCGCCGCGAGTTGATGCTGTTTGGCGTCGATGTCGTCATCATCGCGCCGGGCGCCATCGCCACCCCGATCTGGGGCAAGTCGGACGACGGCGCCATCGAGGCCTATCGCAACACCCGCTATGGCCCCTACCTGGAGCGCGTGCGCGACTTCATGCTGGACAACGGCGCCAAGGGCCTGCCGGCCTCGAAGGTCGGCGACCTGATCTGGCGGGCGCTGAGCAAGCCCAGGCCCAAGACCCGCTATCGCATCCTGCGCGACGAGTTCGTGCAGATCACCCTGCCGAAGTTCCTGCCCAAGCGCACGGTGGACGGCGCCATCGCCAAGCTGCTGGGCCTGCAGCCCGCCCGGTGAGCGCGCCCCTCGTCCTTGCCAGCGCCAGCCCCAGACGACTCGACCTGCTGCGCCAGGCCGGCGTGGAGCCGGACCGTGTCCTTTCCACCGACGTCGACGAGAGCCTGACCAAAGGCGAGACGCCGCGCGTGCATGCGGCGCGGCTGGCGCGGGCCAAGGCCGACGCCGGCGCCGCGGCCGCGCCGGGCTGCTTCGTGGTGGCCGCCGACACCGTCGTGGCCGTGGGCCGCCGGGTGCTGCCGAAGGCCGAGACGCAAGGCCAGGCGCGCGACTGCCTGAAGTTGCTGTCGGGCCGGGCGCACCGGGTGCTGACGGCGGTGGCGGTGATCGCGCCGGACGGGCGCAGCGCCTCGCGGCTCGTCGAGACGCGGGTGCGGTTCAAGCGGCTGAGCGCGAAGGAAACCGAGACCTACCTGGAAAGCGACGAGTGGCGCGGCAAGGCCGGCGGCTACGGCGTGCAGGGCAGGGCGGGCGCCTTCGTCACCGACCTGTCGGGCAGCTACTCGGCGGTGGTGGGCCTGCCGCTCTATGAGACACTCTCTTTATTACAGGGGCTCGGCTGGCGCGCCGGTCTTCCAACAAGATGAGCGAGCGGCGGTTCTATCTCGATCGCGGAATCGGCGAGACGCGCGGGGTCGTGACGCTGGACGGCCGGCCCGAGCGGCTGCTGATCGCCCGCGACGGCGACGATCCGGCGGCGGCGGTGAGCGCACGCGGCGTTGCCCGCATCCGCAAGGTCGATCGCGGTCTCGGCACGGCCTTCCTGGAGCTGGCCGGCGGCGTCCCGGCGGTGCTGCCGCTCAAGCCCGACATGGAGCGCGTGAAGGAAGGCCAGGCCGTCGAGGTCGAGGTCCGCAGCGAGGCGCGCAAGGGCAAGTCGGCGGTCGTGCGGTTCATCGGCCTGGCCGAGGGGGCGCCCAGGCTGCTGGAAGCTGCCCCCGATCTCGAGGCCGAACTGCGGGCGCTGGCCAAGGATGCGCCGCTTATAGATGACGCGCGCGCACGCGAGGCCGCAGACGAAGCCGAGGCCGAGGCGCTCGAAACGGTGCACCCGCTGCCCGGCGGCGGCTCCATCGCCATCGAGGAGACCCGGGCGCTGGTCGCCGTCGACGTCGATGTCGGAGAACGTCCCGGCGCCGATTCGAAACGCGTCACCCGGCAGGCCAACCTCGCGGCGGTTAACGCTGGCGCACGGCTGTTGCGGCTCAAGGGGCTCGGCGGGCTGGTGGTGTTCGATCTGGCGGGACGGGGACACGACGGCGCCGCGCTGCTGTCGGCGGCGCGGGCGGCGTTCGGGCCGGACAATCCCGGCGTCGCCATCAGCCCGATCAGCCGCTTCGGCACGATGGAGATGACCATCCCGCGCCGCCGCCGCCCGGTGCTGGAGGTGTTGCGCGAGGCGCCGGCCCTGACCCAGGCGCTCGCCCTGCTGCGCGCGCTGGAGCGGGAGGGCCGCGCCCAGCCCGGCGCCCGGCTGGTCGGAGCCTGCGCGCCGGCGGTGGCCGACGCCGCCCGGCCTTACGAATCGGCGCTGGCCGACCGGCTCGGGCGCCGGTTCGAGATCGCGGCGCGCGACGGTTGGCCCGTCGACCGGATAGAGGTGAGCACGCGATGAGCAAGGGTATGCTCTTCCCCCACGCATGTGGGGGAAGTGGCCTGAGGCGCGAAGCGACGAAGGTCGATGGGGGAGTTGGCTCTTGCTTTTGTACTCCCCCAACGAGCCTCGGCTTCGCCTTCGGCCCACTTCCCCCAGACAAGCTGGGGGAAGAGTGATGAGCAAGGGCTGTCCGATCTGCGCCAAGCCGGCCGATCCGAACGTGCGGCCGTTCTGTTCCAAGCGCTGCGCCGACGTCGACCTGCAGCGGTGGTTCAAGGGCTCCTACGCCATTCCCGCCGTGGAGGACGAGGCGCAGCCGGGGGACTCTTCCGAGGAGGAATAGGGCCGCTGGACTTGGTCCCGGCGCTCTTCTATAGACGCGGGCTCCCGCGAACGCGGCGGCCGTCGGGCCTTAGGCCTGGGTAGCTCAGTTGGTAGAGCAGCGGACTGAAAATCCGCGTGTCGGTGGTTCGATTCCGCCCCCAGGCACCATTTCTCGTTCATACCGGCGGTCTGTGAAATTGCTGCAACGCAGCAAGCTTCTTTCCCTTTACGCCTATAAACACGCTTGTTCAGGGCGGGTTTTCTATTGTGCACTGCAGTATAGAGCGCGTTCGCCGAAAACAGTTGTTTGTTCGGGAGGTTAAACACCCCTTGACGGAGAGGTAAGGGTTCGCCAAAGGACTGCGGCCCCAAGTTCCCAAACTTGGGGTGAAACCCGGCTGCCCCTCTGCGAAGGCCGGGCTTCCCATGCGCCTTCGAAACGCCATTCTTTGTACCGAAGGGTTGGGAATGTGCGTTGCGGGTCGGGCGCAGCGAAAGCAGTCTGCAGTGTGTATGGGCGCCCGCCCGCTCGCATTGCGGGATATCAATTAGGGTGGAGACGCTCTCGCGCGACGACCCTCGGTCCAAACGTGCTAGACCAAACTCAGGAACTGGCGACAGATGCTCGACAAGAAACTCACTCCCATTATTGCTGCCCTCGGCGCCGTGGCGCTGATGACCAGCGCGCCGGCGTTCGCTCAGACCGCCGACAACGCCGCCGCTCCGGCCGCGGCTACTGCCGACGCCGCCACTGCGGTGGCCCCCACGGCTGACGCCGCCGCCGCTTCCGCGCCGGCCGCTCCGCCCACCATGGACAAGCAAAGCCATGGCGGCCGGATGACGCCGATCACCATGTTCATGGACGCCGAATGGGTCGTGAAGGTGGTCATGATCGGCCTGGTGCTGGCCTCCATCTTCTCGTGGACCCTGCTGATCACGAAGCTGCTTGAGTTCGGTTCGCTGAACCGTCGCTCGGACGCCTTCGTCGAAACCTTCCGTACGGCCAAGACGATCAACGACATGGGCCGTATCGGCATGTCGGACGAGTTCGAAGGCAACCCGCTGGCCGACATGGCCGCCGCGGCTGCGCAGGAAGTCGAGCTGTCCCGTCAGGCGGGCCTGCAGGTTTCCGGCGAGCACCGGGACACCACCATCATGCGCGCCCAGGCGGCGGTCATGGCGGTTCAGTCCTCGCTGGCCAAGCGCCTGTCGAACGGCATGCAGTTCCTGGCCTCCGTCGGTTCGTCCGCGCCGTTCATCGGCCTGTTCGGCACCGTCTACGGGATCATGAACTCCTTCATCGGCATCGCGAACACCAACACGACCAACCTGGCCGTCGTGGCTCCTGGTATCGCCCAGGCGCTGCTGGCCACCGGTATCGGTCTGTTCGCGGCTATCCCGGCGGTTATCTTCTACAACTACTTCCAGACGCGGATTTCCGCTTACGGGACCCGCTCGGATGGCTTCAACGCTGAGCTGATGAACGCCATTTCCCGGCAGCTCGACAAGGGAGCGTAGCACCGATGGGAGCCAAACTCGGAGGCTCCGGCGGAGATTCGCGCTACCACGTCGAGCAGAACAGCGAGATCAACGTCACACCCTTCGTGGACGTGATGTTGGTCCTCCTGATCATCTTCATGGTGGCGGCGCCCCTCGCAAGCGTTTCGGTCGAGTTGAAGCTGCCCACCGCGGTGGCCAAACCCAGAGCGAACCCGCCGAAGCCGGTGTTCATATCGATCCAGAAGTCGGGGAACGTCTATATCGGCGACTACCCGACGGACGTGCCGAGCCTCGGCGATGACCTCCGCAAGGCGGTCGGGCGCCGGGACCCGAGCAAGGAGCGGATCTTCATCCGTGCCGACCTGGAAACACGCTACGGAGCCTTCATGCAGGTGATGAACGCCTTGCAGGACGCCGGCTTCTACAGCGTGGCCCTGGTCGGCCAGGACACGAACGGTAAGAAGTGACGCGCCATGGCAGATCAGCAAAACCCAGAGCCAAGGCCGTACCACAATCCGTTTGACGCTCCCGAGCAGAAGGGGATGGGACGGGGCTTCACAATCGCCATGGCGATCGTGCTGGCCTTCCACGCCCTGCTCGGCGTCTACCTGTGGAAGGTGAAGTTCGAGCCCAAGTACAAGAACTACGCGGACGAGAAGATCGACACGGAGCTGGTCAAGCCGCCTCCGCCGCCGCCTCCTCCCCCGCCGCCGCCGCCACCGTCGGAAAAGCCGCCGCCGCCGCGCGTGCAGCCTCGTCCGCCGATGACGCCGCCGCCGGACGTCCCGCCGCCGCCGCCGCTGAACATTCCGCCGGTCGAACACCGCGTGGAAAATCCGCAGCCGCCGATCATCGCGCCTCCGGCTCCGCCGGCTCCGCCCCGCCCGTCGATCATCACGTCGCCGGACTGGGCCCGGATGCCGAACGCCGAGGACCTCGCCCGCTTCTATCCGGACCGCGCCCAGCGGCTGGAAAGAGAGGGCAGGGCGGTCATTGAGTGCCAGGTGACGGCAAGCGGTACGCTGACGAGCTGTTCGATCCTGTCCGAGAATCCGCCGGACATGGGCTTCGGCGACGCCACCTTGAGGGCCTCGAAGTACTTCAAGATGCGTCCGCAGACCAAGGACGGCACCCCGGTGAGCGGCGGCACGGTCCGCATCCCGCTGGTGTGGAGACTACCGAAATAAGGAAACGCCAGTTCCTGGCGAGCGCCCCGGAGGAAACTCCGGGGCGTTTTGCTATCTGGCCAGGCCCTTGGCCTTCATCCACGCCTCCAGCCGCGCGTTGACGGCGTCGGGGGCTTCCTGCTGCACCCAGTGGGAGACGTTGGGCAGGCGGTTCAGGGTCAGGTCGGCGACCAGGGTCTCGTAGCCCTCGGTGAACTCGATCCCGATGGCGGCGTCCTCCTCGCCCCAGACCATCAGGGTCGGAACCTCGATCTTCGGCGCACCCGCGCCATAGCGGCTCAGCTCGGCGAAGTTGGCGCGGTAGTAGTTGATCATCGCCGTCATGGCGCCGGGGATCAGGGCGTTCTGGCGAAACGGCTCCAGCGCCTCGTCGGTGAAGCGCGACTTGTCCACCGCCATGTTCCGGAAGGCCCGCGGCACCATCCGCCCCCCGAACGCCGTGGCCCCCAGCTCCGGCAGCCAGGGGAGCTGGAAGTAGAAGACGTACCAGGACCGCAGCCACTGGCGCAGGTTCCTGCGCGCCCGGGCGATGGTCGCCGGGTGGGGCGCGTTCATGATGACGAGCCCGTCCAGCGGCAGGCGCTTTTCGATGGCGAACACCCAGGCGATCAGCGAGCCCCAGTCGTGGCCGATCAGCAGCCGCTCCCTGGCCCCCACCGCCTCGAACAGGCCCGCGACGTCCTCCACCAGGTGATCGAGCTTGTAGGGCTCGACGCCCTTGGGGCGGCTGGAATGGCCATAGCCGCGCAGGTCCGGCGCCACGGCCCGCCAGCCCAGGCTCGCCAGCAGCGGCATCTGGTGGCGCCACGACCAGCGGCTCTCCGGAAAGCCGTGCAGCAGCAGGGCGACGCGGTCGCCCTCGCCGGCCTCATCGATCACGAATGAGAGGCCGTTGGCCTCCACCGTGCGCGTGCGAATCTCGTTCATCTTCGTCCCCTCCGATCCGCGGGAGGAAACACGACAGCCCAGCTGTCGTCGATCCTTGATCGCGCCCGCGCCTGCGACTAAACCCAAGCCCTCGCGATGCGCCGCCCTAGCTCAGTTGGTTAGAGCGCCAGATTGTGGCTCTGGAGGTCTCCCGTTCGATCCGGGAGGGCGGTACCATCGTCCCGGCCTATCGCGCCGACGGGTCGAGCCCGCCCGCGAGGCTGATCCTCACCAGTTCCGACAGGCTGCCGGCCCCCAGCTTGCGCATCAGGTTGGCGCGGTGGACCTCCACCGTGCGCGGACTGATGCCCAGGTCGAGCGCGATGACCTTGTTCGCCTTGCCCGCCACCACGCAGCGCAGGACGTCCAGCTCGCGCGGCGACAGGCCCTGAAGCATGGCCGCGGCCTGGCCTCTTCGGGCCGCCTGCGAATCCTCGGAACCCCCGGCGTTCTGGGCGGCGAGGATGGCCTTCAGCAGCCGCGCATCGTCCAGCGGCTTTTCCAGGAAGTCGATGGCCCCGGCCTTCATCGCCTGCACCGCGACCGGCACGTCGGCGTGGCCGGTCATGAGGATGACGGTGTGGGGCAGTCCCATCTCCTTCATCCGCCGCACGAGCTCCAGCCCGCTCATGCCGGGCATGCGCACGTCGCTGATCACGCAGCCGGGCGGCAGCCGTTCGCACTCGTCCAGGAACTGCTGGGCGGAAGGATAGGCGTAGGGCGTGAAGCCGGTGCTCCGCAGCAGCAGGCTGAGCGCCCGGCGGACGGCCTCGTCGTCGTCGATGACGTAGATCTCAGATACCCTCGCCATCGGCGACCTCGCGCGGCGCGGGCATCAGGGTGAAGAAGAAGATGGCCCCGCCCCGCGGGTTCGGCTCGGCCCAGATGCGGCCGCCGTGGGCTTCGACGATGGTGCGGCAGATGGACAGCCCCACGCCCATCCCGTGATGCTTGGTCGTGGTGAAAGGCTGGAACAGGCGCCGCGCGACGTCGGGGCTGATGCCGGGGCCGGAATCGGCGACGCAGACCTCGACCATCTCCTCCAGCGTGTGCGCCGCGCCGATCAGCAGTTCGCGGCGCGGGCAATCCTGCATCGCCTCGATGGCGTTGCGGGCCAGGTTCAGCACCACCTGCTCGATCTGGATTCGGTTGGCGAGCACCAGATCCACGTCCGGCTCGATGGCGTAGCGCACATTCACGTCTCGCGCGACGGTGAGCGCGAGCGAGCCCGCCTCCCGCAACAGCTGGGGAAGGTTCTCGAAGCGGCGCTCGATGTCGCCGCGCTCCACGAACTCGCGCAGGCGGTGGACGATGCCGCCGGCCCGCAGGATCTGCTCGTTGCTGCTGACCAGCGCGTCGCGGATCTGCTCGAGGTCGAGCGGCTTCTTCTGCAGCAGGTGCAGACAGCCCTGCACATAGCTCGCCGTGGCCGACAGCGGCTGGTTGATTTCGTGGGCGATGGCGGCCGCCATTTCGTTCATCGCGCTCGCCCGAGACTCCTGGATCAGCTCCGCTTCCACTGAGCGCAGCCGTTCCTCCCGGCCTTTCGCCCGCCCGGCCAGGCGATGGAGCCAGCCCGCGTGGGACGCCGCGAGCCCGGCCGCAAAGCCAAGCGCCAGCAGGACGCTCGCCTCGATCAGCGGCCCGGGCCAAAGCCCTGGGATCCGTGGAACGGCGAAGCTTAGGCCGGACAACAGAAACAGGACGGCGATCCCATAGGGACACGCCGGTCCTAGCGACAGGTGCCGCCGCACCGGGGGCGTGCGCGCGCTCTTCACAACCGTAGGGATACTTCCTAACGGAGACTCCGGCAAGGCGAACTCTGCCAGCGCTCACCCGCTGTGGGGAATACCCAGGTCGAGCCAGCGAGCCCCGGGAAAATACGTAGGTATTCGTCTCGAAGTGCGCCGGTCGCAGAAATCTGTAAGTTTAATAGCAACCTTACTCTAGCCTTAGTGGTATGGTGAAACACCGAATAGCCAGCCGCACAAGCGCTGAAAATCCAGATAAACAAACGCTACCAAAGGAATAAATTCCATGAGAGTTCTGCTTATCGAAGATGAATCAGTAACTTCTCAGAGTATCTCAATGACGCTCAAGGCGGATGGACTGCAAGTTTACGCAACCGATCTTGGCGAAGAGGGCATCGATCTCGCCAAAATCTACGATTTCGACGTCATCCTGCTCGACCTGCAGCTCCCGGACATGAGCGGGCTGGAGGTGCTCCGCCACCTGCGAGCCTCCAGGATCGCGACGCCTGTCATCATTCTCTCGGGGTCTTCCACGGTGGACGCCAAGGTCCGCACCTTCACGGGCGGCGCCGACGACTACATCACCAAGCCCTTCCACAACGACGAGCTGATCGCCCGCATCCACGCGGTGATCCGCCGCTCCAAGGGGCACGCCCACTCGCTCATCCAGACCGGCGACATCACCGTCAATCTCGACTCCAAGACGGTCGAGGTGAACGGCGCGCGCGTGCACGTCACCATCAAGGAATATGAGATTCTGGAGCTTCTCTCCCTGCGCAAGGGCGTGACCCTGACCAAGGAGGTGTTCCTCAACCACCTTTACAACGGCATTGACGAACCGGAGGCGAAGATCATCGACGTCTTCGTCTGCAAGCTGCGCAAGAAGCTGGC
>CAMLKO010000020.1 GCA_946480495.1 uncultured Caulobacteraceae bacterium | reverse complement strand
ATGAAGCAGTGCGGCGTCGATCGCATCAACGCGGTCGGCTACTGCATCGGCGGCACGCTGCTGTCCTGCACGCTGGCCTACATGGCGGCCAAGGGCGAGAAGCGGATCAATTCGGCCACCTTCTTCGCCGCCCAGCAGGACTTCCAGGAAGCCGGCGACCTGCGCCTCTTCGTCAGCGACGAGTGGCTGAAGGATCTTGAGGCGAAGATCGACGCGGCCGGCGGGTTCCTGCCGAGCAAGTCGATGGCGGATACCTTCAACAGTTTGCGGGCCAACGACCTGATCTGGTCGTTCTTCGTGAACAACTACCTGATGGGCCGCGAGCCCAAGCCCTTCGACCTGCTGTTCTGGAACGCCGACCAGACGCGGATGCCCAAGGCGCTGCACCTCTTCTACCTGCGCCACTTCTACAAGGAGAACGCGCTGTCGAAGGGCGACCTGGACCTGGGCGGCGTGAAGCTGGACCTCAAGAAGGTCACCGCCCCGATCTACGTCCAGTCATCGCGCGACGACCACATCTCGCCGTTCCGCAGCGTCTATCGTGGCGCCAAGCTGTTCGGCGGCCCGACGACCTTCATGATGAGCGGCTCGGGGCACATTGCCGGCGTCATCAACCACCCCGCCGCCAACAAGTACCAGCACTGGACCAACGACGCCCTGCCCGCGACCGTCGACGAGTGGGTCTCGGGCGCCGAGGAACATGCCGGCTCCTGGTGGCCGCATTGGGCGGCCTGGCTGAAGGACAAATCCGGCGAGCTGGTCCCCGCCCGCGATCCGGCGAAAGGCCCGCTGAAGCCCATTGAGGACGCGCCGGGCAGCTACGTGCAGGTCAGGTCGTAACGCCTATTCGGCCTTAATGAAGTCGCTGATCCAATCGCAGAACGCATCTTCGGACATGCGATCGCAGAGCACGTCAACGATCGCGTCGGCGAGTGCGCCCGAATCGAGAGAGGCGTCCAGCGTCCATCCGTTGGCCTGCATGAACATAACCGCAGCCACAAAGCCGGTGCGTTTGTTGCCCTGAATGAAGGCGTGGCCCTCGGCGACCGCGAAGAGCAATCGGACGGCCAGAACGACGATGTCCTCGACGCCTTCGTAATGCCAGAGCCAGGGGGGCCGCTGGCACGCGCTCTCAAGCTCATCAGGCTTAAGAACCCGATGCGGCTCGCCCGTGTCTGCGACGAGATCGCGGTTTAGCTCTACGAGGTCGCCGACCGAGAGCCAGACAGGCTCATTCGGCAAGGCGCGCTATGGTCTTGGGAAACTTGGCCTTGGCCGTGCGACGCAGTTCGCCGAGGTCCGTCTCGGGCTTCGGACGGGCCGGAAAACGAACTTTCTTGCTCGCGTCCTTGGTTTGAGTCGGACGCTTTTTGGCGAGCATGCCTCTGTCTCCGGGCTGCGTATGCTTGGCCATATGTGCCTACGGGGTCCCGGCGTGTCAAACACACCCAACGGATTGGCGCGGCGAGCGATCCCTGGCGCGTGTCTTGCTAAACAGGCACGAACTTCAGCGCCACGCCGTCGTTGCAGTAGCGCAGACCGGTCGGTTGCGGGCCGTCGTGGAAGCGGTGGCCCTGGTGGCCGAGGCAGCGGGCGCAGTGGTATTCGGTCCCGAAGAAGGGCTCGGCGAGGCCGCCCTTCAGCGAGACGTTCCCCTTGATGGCGGTCCAGAAGCTCGGCCAGCCGGTGTCGGCGTTGTACTTCCACTCGGACTTGAACAGCGGCAGCTCGCAGCCGGCGCAGACGAAGACGCCGCGGCGGTGCTCGTTGTTGAGCGGGCTGGAGCCGGGGCGCTCTGTGCCGCCCTGGCGCAGGACCTCGTAGGCGAGCGGCGAGAGGCGCTGCTTCCACTGGGCGTCAGTCAGCTTGCGCCAGGGGGAGTTGGCGAACTGGCCTTCGGAGGCGGACGCGGGATTGGCGCCGCACGCGGCCAGCGCCACGCCGCTGAAGAGGAAGAGTCGTCTGTCGAGCATGGCCCCATCGTAGAACGCCGCGCGGTGGCGCAACTACGGCGGAGCTTTCACGAGCGCGTTACAGCCCCGCCGCCTCGTCCAGGCCGAGCATCAGGTTGAGGTTCTGGACTGCCGCGCCGGACGCGCCCTTGCCGAGGTTGTCCAGCAGGGCGACCAGCCGCGCCTGCTCGTCGTTGCCGAAGACGTAGAGGCGCATGCGGTTGGTCCCGTTCAGGCCCTCCGGATCGAGGGTCTTGATCGCGGCGGCGTCCTCCGGCGAGGCGACGTCGACGAAGCGCTCGCCCGCGTAGGCTGCGGCCAGCGTGGCGTGGAGCTCAGTGAGCTTCGGCTTGCCGGGCAGCGCCCAGAGCTGCAGCGGGACCTCGACGATCATGCCCTGCGCGTAGCGGCCCACGGCGGGGGCGAACAGCGGCGCGTGGGCGAGGCCGCCGTGCTTTTGCATCTCGGGCACGTGCTTGTGCGCGAGGCCCATAGCGTAGATGCGGTAGGGCACGGTCGTGTAGCCGGGCGCCGAGGCGTCCTCGAACTCGGCGATCATCCCCTTCCCGCCCCCGCTGTAGCCGGAGACGGCGTTGACGGTGACCGGCCAGCCGGCGGGCAGCAGGCCGGCGGCGACCAGCGGCCGGACAAGCGCGATGAAGCCGGTAGGATAGCAGCCGGGGTTGGAGACGCGCTTCGACGCGGCGATGGCCTCCCGCTGGCCGGGCGCCATTTCGGCGAACCCATAGGTCCAGCCGTCGGCGGTCCGGTAGGCCGTCGAGGCGTCGATGACCCGCACGTCGGGGTTCTCGATCAGCCTGACGGCCTCCCGCGCGGCGTCGTCCGGCAGGCAGAGGATCACCGCGTCCGAGCCGTTCAAGAGCTCGGCCCGGGCGTCGGCGTCCTTGCGGCGCGCGGGGTCGATGGAGATGAGCTGGAGGTCGGGACGTGCTTCGAGGCGCGCCCGGATCTGGAGACCCGTCGTTCCTGCCTCGCCGTCGATGAATACCTTGGGCATTTCTCACTCCGCTCACCCCGGCGAAGGCCGGGGCCCAAGCTGACTCCCAGAAAGCTGAACCGCCGCTTGGGTCCCGACTTTCGTCGGGATGAGCGGCGGTAGATACGAAAAAGGCGCTCCGGTTTCCCGAAGCGCCTTTTCCAATCGCGAACTGAACGCGACTAGCGCTTCGAGAACTGGAAGCTGCGGCGGGCCTTGGCCTTGCCGTACTTCTTGCGTTCGACCACGCGGCTGTCGCGGGTCAGGAAGCCGTGCGGCTTCAGGACGCCGCGCAGGGCGGGTTCGTAGTAGGTCAGCGCCTTGGAGATGCCGTGGCGCACCGCGCCGGCCTGGCCCGACAGGCCCGAGCCTTCGACCGTCACGACGACGTCGAACTGGCCCAGACGGTCGGCGACCTGCAGCGGCTGGGCGATCATCATCCGCAGCACGGGACGGGCGAAATAGACTTCCTGGTCGCGGCCGTTGATGGTGATCGCGCCCTTGCCGGGCTTGATCCACACGCGGGCGACGGCGTTCTTGCGCTTGCCGGTGGCGTAGGCGCGGCCCTGAGCGTCGATCTTCGGCTCGCGGACGGCGGCTTCCTCGGGGTTGGACGAGAGGCTCTGCAGAGCCTCGAAGCCTTGCGTATCGGTCATGGCTTACTGGCTCCGGACGTTCTTGGCGTTCATCGCGGCGAACGCGATGACTTCGGGGTTCTGGGCTTCGTGCTTGTGCTCGGCGCCGTTGTAGATGCGCAGGTGCGTCATCTGTGCGCGCGCCAGCGGGCTTTCCTTGGGCAGCATGCGCTCGACGGCCTTTTCCAGCACGCGCTCGGGGAACTTGCCGTTCAGCACCTGGCCGGCGGTCCGTTGCTTGACGCCGCCCGGGTGGCCGGTGTGGCGGTAGTAGATCTTCTGATCGAGCTTGCGGCCGGTGAGCTTCACCTTGTCGGCGTTGACCACCACGACATAGTCGCCGCAATCGACGTGCGGGGTGTAGTCGGGACGGTGCTTGCCGCGAAGACGCATGGCGATGAAGGACGCGAGACGGCCGACCACGGCGTTCTCGGCGTCGATCACGATCCACTTCTTCTCGACCTCGGCGGGCTTCAGCGAAGCCGTGGTCTTCATCATGGGACTGATCTCGTAAGGGCGAAGCCGGAGCGGCTCCGGCGTGAGGCGCGGGCATTACCGGCGGTCATGGCGGGTGTCAACATGCCCACGCCGGCATACGCGCAAGCCGCTGAAAAACAAGGGAATCTTTGTTACGGTAATATAATACCGCTATACGCGGCGCACCCGCCAGGTGAAGGCGATGGCAGTGGTCAGGACGGCGACCGCGCCCAGCTGGTGCAGGACGCCCAGCCAGACCGGCACGCCGCTCATCAGGGTCGCGATCCCGAGCGCCAGCTGGACGACCACCGCCAGCCCGATCAGCAGGCCAAGCCCCCTCGCCGGGTTCGGCAGATGGCGTGAGCGATAGGCGCTGACGGCGACGATCAGCCCGAACGCGAAGACCAGGTAGGCCCCGATGCGATGGTTGAACTGCACGGACGCCTGGTTGTGCGCCAGCGTCGCCCAGAAGCCCTTGCCGACGTAGTCGTGCGGGACAAGGACGCCGCCCATCAGCGGCCAGTCCTCATAGACCAGCCCCGCCTGGTTGCCGGCGACCAGCGCGCCCAGCAGGCTTTGGAGGAAGACGCCGCCCACGAACCACCAGGACCAGCTGCGCCAGGGGCTCATGCTGCCCTGCCTTGGCTGACCGGCCCAGGCGTCCAGGCCCGTCCAGAACAGCAGCCCGAACAGGACCAGCGCCAGCGCGAGGTGGATCGCCAGCCGCTCGGGCGCGACATAGACCCGGTCGGCAAGCCCGCTGGAGACCATCCACCAGCCGATCGCGCCCTGTATCGCGCCCAGCCCCAGCATCGCCCAGCAGCGCCAGATGAGGCGCTTTGGGATCTCGCGCCGGATCAGGAAGATCGCGAACGGTATGGCGAACACCGCGCCGACGAGGCGCCCCAGCAGCCGGTGGGTCCATTCCCACCAGTAGATGGCCTGGAAGCCCGCCAGCCCCATGCCCTCGTTGAGCAGTCGGTATTGTGGGATCTTCTGGTACTTGGCGAACTCGGCCTGCCAGCCGGCGTCGGACAGCGGCGGGATCACGCCGGTGACCGGCCGCCACTCGGTGATCGACAGGCCCGAGCCGGTCAGGCGCGTCGCCCCGCCGACCACCACCATCGCCACCACCAGCATGGCGACGGCGAACAGCCAGACCGCGACCGGTGTGGAGCGGTCGGAACGCAGGAAGGAAGTCATGGGCGCGTCTTAAGGCCCCGCCCCCGCCGGGTCCATAGCGCGAAACCGCAACCGTTCTCGCGCTTTACGAAGGCGAGCCGCGGCATGGAGGCGCCTTGCCCAGCGACCAACCAGGACTGTTCGGCGCGCTGCTCATCGCGCTCGCCGGAGGCTGGGCCGCGAGCCGCATCCTGCGTTCCCCGGCCCAGCCGTTCCAGGCGATGGGGCTCGGCGTCGCCGGCGCGCTGCTGGGAATGGGCCTGGCCGGGGCGCTGGGCGTGCGGGCCAATGCCGTGTGGCTGCTGGCGGCGGCGATCTGCGGCGGAATCGGCGTGCTGGCGGCCTGCCGCTTCATCTCGCGCCGGCTCGCACGCAGATGTGAGCGGAACCTTGGCCGCACGGATGAATTGGAGAACCAGGACACTCAGGAGGGACCCTCATGAACTGGATCGTCGCCATCATTATCGGCATCTTCGCGGGCTGGCTCGCGGAGAAAATCATGCACCGCAATCAGGGCATACTGACCAACCTGATCGTCGGCCTCATCGGCGGGCTGATCGGCAACTGGATCGCCGGGATGCTGGACATCGGCATCAACGGCCTGATCGGCACGGTGATCTTCGCCACCATCGGCGCCTGCATCCTGCTGTTCATCGTCGGCCTGGTCACCCGCCGCCGCCCGGTCGTCTGAACCGGCTGGCGCATCCCGCCGGGAGGGTCTAGTCAGCCGCCGTGAACGGACGGCTGAAGAACCTCCTGGGCGGGATCGCCATCGTCGCCTTCCTGGCCGCCTACGTCAGCGTGGCGCTGCTCCTCGCCGACCGCCTGCCCGACAACCAGGCGGCGCGGCTGGTCTTCTACGCGGTCGTGGGAACGGCCTGGGGCGTACCGCTCATTCCCCTGCTCTCCTGGATGGCCAAGGACCGTTAGATCCGGCTGTGAGGAGAATGGTCGGAGCGGCGGGATTCGAACCCACGACCCCTTGACCCCCAGTCAAGTGCGCTACCAGGCTGCGCTACGCTCCGACGCAAGGAGCGGCCCTTATAGGCGCCGCCCCCAAGCCCGGCAATCGGAAAGCTCAGGAGCCCTTCAGCAGGGCGTCGAGGCGGGCCTTCACCGCTTCCAGGTCCGACAGCGCATGCTCCAGCCGCTCGCGGCTTTCGGGGGCCAGGTCGGAGGTGGCGGGCGCTTCTTCGGCGGGGAGTTCGGGGGTGGCTTCGTTGGTGGAGAGCCCTGCGGCGGCCAGGTGCTTGAGGCCCTGTTCCTTGTGCAGCTTCTGCACGCCCTTGATCGTGTAGCCCTCGCTGTGCAGCAGCACGTGGACGCCGCGCAGCACGGCGATGTCCTGCGGGCGGTAGAAGCGGCGCCCGCCGGCGCGCTTCATGGGGCGGATGAAGGAGAACTTGGTCTCCCAGAAGCGAAGGACGTGCTGGGGCACGCCCAGCTCGTCGGCGGCCTCGGAGATGGTGCGGAAGGCGTGGGGGCCCTTGGCCACCGGCCCCGTCCTACTCGGCCAGCGCGCGGTCGACTCGGGCCTTCATGACTTGCGAGGCGCGAAAGCCGATGACGCGACGGGGTTCGATTTCGGCGGGTTCGCCGGTCTTGGGATTGCGGCCCATGCGGGCGCGCTTGGCGCGGACCTGGAAGACGCCGAAGCCGGAGAGCTTCACGGTCTTGCCGTCCTCAAGGGCCTCGGCCACGAGGTCGAGCGTGCGTTCGACGAGCTCGGCGCAGTCCTGGCGGGTGAGCCCCACCTCCTCATGGACGGCCTCGCAGAGATCGGCCCGGGTCACTGTTTCGTTCTTCATGCCAACGCCCCCGCCCTGGAAGGGAGTAAGGGTGCATGACGCCTTTATCACGTCAAGTCAAAGACTTCGGACGAGGCGTTATGCTTAAAGCCTAAGCACGCAGGCGCCCCAGGTCAGCCCCCCGCCCATCGCCTCGAGAAGGAGGAGGTCGCCTTCCTTCACCCGGCCGTCGTTAACGCCCTGCGCCAGCGCCAGCGGAATGGAGGCGGCCGAGGTGTTGGCGTGCTCGGCCACGGTCTGCACGATCCTGGCTTCGTCGAGGCCCAGACGCTGGGCGACGCCCAGCAGGATGCGCTGGTTGGCCTGGTGGGGGATGAACCAGTCGACGTCGGGCACGGCGATCCCGGCCACCTTGGCGGCGGCGATGATGGCCTCGGAGATGTTGACGACCGCGTGGCGGAAGACCTGGTTGCCCTGCATCCGCAGCTTGCCGACCGTGCCGGTGGAGGACGGGCCGCCGTCGACGTAGAGCAGGTCCTGCTTGGTGCCGTCGCAGCGCAGCGCGTAGCCCAGCAGGCCGCGGTCGGCGACCGTCCCCTGCCCTTCGCGCGGCTCCAGCACGACCGCCCCGGCGCCGTCGCCGAAGAGGACGCAGGTGCCCCGGTCGGTCCAGTCCATCAGGCGGGTCATCACCTCCGCGCCGATGACCAGCGCGCACTTCGACTGGCCGCGCGCCACGAAGCCGTCGGCGACGACCAGGCCATAGACGAAGCCCGAGCAGACGGCCTGCACGTCGAAGGCGATGCCGACGGGGCAGCCGAGCTTTCGCTGCACGATGGCGGCGGTGGCCGGGAAGGTCAGGTCGGGCGTGGTGGTGGCGACGATGATCAGGTCGACGTCGGCGGCGGTCTTGCCGGCGCGCTCCAGCGCCTCGCGGGCGGCGTGGCAGGCGAGGTCGGAGGTGTTCTGGTCGTCGTGGGCGCGGTGGCGCTGGCGGATGCCGGTGCGCTCGACGATCCACGCGTCGGTCGTCTCGACGATCTTCGAGATGTCGTCGTTGGTGACGATGGCGTCCGGCAGGTAAGCGCCGACGCCGGTTACACAGCTACGCAGAGGATTGCTCACTCACGGCTCCATCAGAAGCCGTCTCCCCCTTGGCGGCCGTCACACGTTTCAGATTGCGGTCGATTTCGGCCGCAAAGTCGCTGCGTGCAAGCTCTATCGCCACGCGGATGGCGCTGGCGAAGCCTTTTGCGTCCGCGCCCCCGTGACTCTTCACGACAATGCCGTTCAGCCCCAGCAGCGGCGCGCCGTTGACCGCGCCCGTATCCAGCCGCTGGCGCATCTTCTTCAGCGCGCCCGACGCGATCAGCGCGCCCAACATGGCGAACGGGCCGGAGGTGAAGGTCGTCTTCAGCTCGTTGGCGAAGAAGCGTGCGAGGCCCTCGGCGGCCTTCAGGGTGACGTTGCCGGTGAAGCCGTCGGTGACGATGACGTCGACGGTGCCCTTGGCGATGTCGTCGCCCTCGACGAAGCCGTAGTAGTCGAGGTCGAGCGTGGTCGCCTTCAGGCGGGCGTGAGCCTCGCGCACATCCTCGTGGCCCTTCTGCTCCTCGGAGCCGACGTTGAGCAGGCCGACGGTCGGGCGCCTGGAGCCCAGCACCGCGTGGTGGAAGGCCGCGCCCATGACGGCGAATTCGACCAGCTGCTCGGCGTCGCTCTCGACGTTGGCGCCGACGTCCAGCACGACGGTGATGCCGCGCATCGTCGGCCAGCTGGCGACGATGGCGGGGCGCTCGAGGTCGGCGGCCATGCGCAGGATCAGCTTGGAGATCGCCATCAGGGCGCCGGTGTTGCCGGCCGAGACGGTGACGGCGGCCTCGCCATCGCGGATCGCCTCGACGGCGTTCCACATGCTGGTGCCCTTGCCGCGCCGCATGGCGAGCGCCGGCTTTTCGTCCATGGCGATGGACTTTTCGGTGTGGCGGACCTCGCTGGCGGCCTTGGCGGCGGGGTGCTTGCCGAGCTCGGCGTTGATCGCGGTCTCGTCGCCGTGGAGCAGGAAGCGGACGCCCGGATAGGTCTTGGCCGCCAGCGCCACCGCCGCAATGGTGACGGACGGTCCGTGGTCGCCCCCCATGGCGTCGACGGAGATGATCAGGCAATCAGCCAAAACGGCGACTCAAGCTCCCCAAAGGCCGGCCGACGCCAAGCCGCGCGGACGATACATGGGCCAAGGCAGGATGCAAACCGGACCTACTTGCCCTCTTTCAGGCGCTTGAGCACGGCGAAGGGCGAGGTCTCTTCCTCCGACGGCGGCGGCTCGAAAACCGCGTCCGGCTTGCGGGGGAACGGATCGACCTCCAGCGCGGCGTGCTCGACGACGTAGGCCGCTATGTCGATCTCGTCGCCTTCCAGGGCGTCGGGCGGATCGTCGGCCTCCGGGTCGATCTCGGCGCCTTCGCTGGGCAGGTTGGGGCTGCCGGCCGGCAGGATGCGCACCTCGAAGTCGCCGCTCAGCGTCTGCTCGATCGGATCGAGGGTGACGCCGCAGGTCTGCACCACCTGGGCGGTGAAGCGGCCGCGAAGCTCGGCGCCGTCCAGCCAGGGCGTGACCGCGACCTCGGCCGACAGGCTGTTCAGGGCATCGACGCCCAGCTGCCTGGCCAGCGCCGGCAGCTGCGACTCATCGGGAGCGATTCGGCGCGTGACGGGGCCTCGCGCCAGCTCCGACAGGCGCACGGTCTCGCGCCAGGGGTTCAGCTGAGGGCGGGCCATGCGACGTTCCCCGTCAGAAGCCCATCCAACGGCTGGGCGGCCAGTTGGTCGCGCGCGGTCAGGAGGTAGTCGGCCAGCGCCCGCGCGTCGGCCTCCTCGCCCACCGTGCGGCCGATCAGCGCTTCCAGTTCGGCCCGGCTCGGCAGCGTGGCGACGGCCTGGTCGTAGGAGCGCAGGCGGCCGTAGAAGGCCTGGCCCAGCTTCTTCATCTTCTTGCCGACCGACATGTCGCCGACGCCGAGCTCGCGGAAGGCGTCGTCGAGGCCGCGCAGGTAGGCGTCGAAGGCCGCCTGCGAGGTTTCCGCCGCCGCCGCCCCCTGCCCCCTCAGCCGCTCGAGCAGCAGGATGACGTGCAGGGTGTAGAGCTCGAAGCGTCCCTCGCGGGTGTCGGGCGTGCGCATCGCCGTGTAGAGGGCGGGTCGGCGGGCCTGGGCTGCGGCCTTCAAATAGAGCTCTGCGCCCGCGAGCTTTGCGGGCCGGGGCCGGAACAGCCGGTCCAGAAACATGCTTGCCTCGATTTCGCCGCCCGGGCGGCCTATACGCGGGGCATTGAACTAAGCCCCGTCGGGCGATAGGTCAAAGCCTGCGCAACCATTCTTCCGGAGCCCCAATGTTTCGACGTCTGTTGATCGCCGCCGCCGCGACCGGCCTGCTGGCGACTGGGTCGGTGGGGCTTGGGGCCTGCACACCCATCACCACCTACTCCGGCTTCCAGGCGATTGACGCCCGGCCGGCCGACGTGAAGGTGGGCGAGGACACCAAGTCCACGGTCATGGCCAAGCTCGGCACGCCCTCGGCCACCTCGACCTTCGATCCCAACGAGTGGTTCTACATCTCGCAGCTGACCGACAAGGTGGCCTTCTACAAGCCGCGCGTCGCCATGCGCGACGTGGTCGCCATCAAGTTCAACAAGGACACCGAGCAGGTGGCCTCGGTGGACACCTACACGCTCAAGGACGGCAAGGTCATCGCCTACAACGGGCGTGAGACCCCGACCCGCGGCCGCGAAATGTCGATCCTCGAACAGCTGCTCGGCAACGTCGGATCCGGCGTCCTGCCCAACAGCGACGAAGGCACGCCCGGCAACCGCCCCGGCGACTGACCGCGCTTTCACCGCTCAAAAAGAAAAGGCCCCGGAGATCGCTCTCCGGGGCCTCTTTTTGTGATCTTCCCCGCTGGGGGAAGTACCGGCGAAGCCGGGGATGGGGGCCAGCTGACTCGCCCCCTCACCCGCTTCGCGGGAGCTCCCCCAGAGGGGGAGCATCTGCTTACCCCATCGTCCCGTGGGCCAGGGCCGCCAGCAGCAGCAGGGCCACGATGTTGGTGATCTTGATCATGGGGTTCACGGCCGGGCCGGCGGTGTCCTTGTAGGGATCGCCGACGGTGTCGCCCGTCACGGCGGCCTTGTGGGCGTCGGAGCCCTTGCCGCCGTAGTGGCCTTCCTCGATCAGCTTCTTGGCGTTGTCCCAGGCGCCGCCGCCGCTCGTCATCGAGATGGCGACGAAGAGGCCGGTGACGATCACGCCCATCAGCATGGCGCCGAGCGAGGCGAAGGCGTCGACCTTGCCCGCGATGGCCTTGATCACGAAGAACAGCACGATCGGCGAGGCCACCGGCAGCAGGGACG
>CAMLKO010000019.1 GCA_946480495.1 uncultured Caulobacteraceae bacterium | reverse complement strand
GACTGCCCGCGCAGGGCGCGGATCACGAAGCTGACGACCAGCAGCGCCAGGAAGGTGAAGAACAGGACCTTGGCGATCGCGGCGGCCGCGCCGGCCAGACTCAAGCCCAGCCAGCCCGCGGCGATCGCAAGGATCGCGAAGAGGATGGTCCAACCGAGCATGACGAAGGTCTCCTTCCTTATCGGAAGGAAAACGCGGGCCTGACGGCGCCGTTCCTAGGCCGCCTTGCGGGTCTTGCGCGGGTGGAAGAAGAGCGCCTGGCCGATCGCCGCCTTCACCGTCTCCGGCTGGAAGGGCTTGGTGATCAGGAAGGTGGGCTCCGGCCGCTCGCCGGTCAAAAGCCGCTCGGGGAAGGCGGTGATGAAGATCACCGGCACGTCCAGCCGCTGCAGGATGTCCTTGACCGCATCGATGCCCGACGAGCCGTCGGCCAGCTGGATGTCGGCCAGGACGAGGCCCGGCGTCTTGCGGGCCACCGCCTCGACCGCCTCGCCGCGGGTGGCGGCGATGTCGATGACGTTGTGGCCGAGCTCCCGGACCAGCGCCTCGATGTCGGCGGCGATCACCGGCTCGTCCTCGATGATGAGGACGTCGGTGGCGAGTTCCGCGTCGATCTCGGCCTGGGCCTCGGCGATCAGGCGTTCGACCTCGGCGAAGTCGGCGTCGAGGATCTGCGCGGCCTCGGCGGGGGTGAACCCTTCGAGCGCCGTCAGCAGGAAGGCCTGGCGCGAGCGCGGCGCGATGCGCATCAGCCGCTGGGACGCATCCTCGGGCGGCGAGGGCAGATCGTCCTTGCGATCCTCGAGCTGCGCGCCGGAGCTGCACCAGATGGCGTGGAACACGTGATAGAGCGCCACGCGCGGCGAATAGCTTTCTTCGAGCGATCGCTCGCCGGCGGCCAACGCCTCAAGCGCCACGCGCACATAGTGGTCGCCGGTGGTCTGATCACCGGTGAGCGCGCGGGCGTACCTGCGGACGTAGGGCAGATGCGGCGCCAATCGGGCAAGAAGACTCATGACCCCTCCCGTACTCAAGGTCCTCGACAAAACAGGGCGCACAGCCGCATGCGGCGGCGCGAACCCCTCACACCTCGCCCAACGCGCCGCAATGGAACCGGTTCCGTTTGCAGAGCCGTTGGGCCATCATCATATGACCTTTGCAGGGAACCAGAGAAGGTCTGCCACGTTGAGCGGTCAAGTCAGTCGCATTTCCACCAGGGGGCAGGCGCCCGAACCGGACGCCGAAGACATGATCGAACAACGCACCATGGACCAACGTCGCAAGGGTTCCGCCGCGCTCGACGAAGCGCGTCTGCGCCAACAAGCCATCGGCGTGAAGCTTCGTCAGATGTTCGACGAAGTCGTCAACGAGCCGGTGCCCGATGAGTTTCTCGACATCCTCCGCCGCGCCGACCGCGCCTCGGGAGACGCCTGAGCCATGGGCGAGGAAGCAACGACCAGCGCCGCAAGGCCGGCCAACACCCCCGATCGCGACAACATCTTCAAGAAGGAGCTCGTCGCGCTGATCCCGCATCTTCGCGCCTTCGCCAGAACGCTGACCGGCGATCCCACCGCCGCCGACGACCTGGCGCAGGACGCCATGATGAAGGCCTGGGACGCGCGGGCTTCCTTCCAGCTCGGGACCAACATGAAGGCCTGGACCTTCATGATCCTGCGCAACCAGTTCTACTCCGAGAAGCGCCGTTCCTGGCGCCAGAGCCAGCTCGACCAGGAGGCGGCCGAACGCACCCTGGTGGCTGTCGACGACCCCGAGGCGCCCGTCGCGCTCGACGAGCTGCGCCAGGGTCTGGCCATGCTGCCGCCCGAACAGCGCGAAGCGCTCATCCTGGTCGGCGCGGGCGGGTTCGCCTACGAAGAAGCCGCCGATATCTGCGGCTGCGCCGTCGGCACGGTGAAGAGCCGCGTCAGCCGGGCGCGCAAGGCGCTGCAATCCATCCTGGAAGAAGGGTCCTACGATCGCGACGGCCTCTCCGCAGGCGATGCGATGCGCTCGATCCTTGCTGATGCGGAGCGCCTGAGCACCGTCCGGTGACACGCCTGCGGCGGCCGTACTGGGGGCCGATGACCACCATCCGGGTGCGTCTGGGCGTAGCCCTCGCCGCCGCCCTTCTCCCCGTCCTCATCCTCGGCGCCAGCCAGTCGGTGCTCGCCTTCCGGCGCGAAGGCGTCGAGCGCCAGGCGAGCCTGGAAGCCGCCGCCCAGCGCAGCGCCGCCGGCGCCCGCGCGCGGATGGAAGCCGCCTCCGTCCTGCTGGAGACCCTCGCGCCCGCCTCGGTGGGTTTTGAGTGCGCCCAGCGGCTGGCGCAGGTGACCCATCACATCTCCGGCTACGCCAACCTGATCCGCTTCGACCGGCGCGGCCGCGTGGCCTGCGCGGCGGCGAGCGTGCCGGCCGACCCGCTGCGCTCGGCAAGGCCCTGGTTCGAGACGCTCAAGCGCGGCGAGCAGGACCTGGTGGTGACCAGCCAGCCGGGCGTGCCCTACGCCAACGAGCCGGCGCTGCTGGCGGCCATGCGCACCGACGATCCGAAGGTGGGCTTCGACGGCGCGCTGGGGGCGGTGATCACCCTGGCCAGCCTGCGCCCCGAACTCACCGACCGCACCCTGCCGGCGGGCGCGGAGGTGGCGGTGGTGGACCGGCAGGGAAACTACCTCAGCGTGACCGATCAACGGGCCTTCCCGCCGAGCCTGACCGATCTGGTGCAAAAGTCCGTCGACCGCGGCGGAGCGGTCGAATACCAGCGCGACCAGCGCAATGCGCGGCGGGTCTATTCGGCGGCCCCGCTGGTCCGGCGCGACGTGTTCGTGGTGCTCTCGGCGCCGACGCGCAGCATCCTCTCCTGGGCCTGGCTGAACCCGCTGTCGGGGATCGTCTTCCCGCTGCTGGCCTTCCTGCTGGCGCTGGGCGCGGTGCTGTATGCGACCGAGCGGGGCGTGGTGCGCTGGATCGCCTACCTGCAGCGGATCGCCGCCATCTATGCGCGCGGCCGCTTCACCGTGCGCCCGGTGCAGGCCGAAAAGGCCCCGCCGGAGATCCGCGACCTCGCCGATACGCTGGGCGAGATGGCCGAGACCATCGTGGCGCGCGACGCCTCGCTGCGGGACTCGCTCGGCCAGAAGGACGCGCTGATGCGCGAGATCCATCACCGGGTGAAGAACAACCTGCAGGTCATCTCGTCCCTGCTGAACATGCAGCAGCGGGCGCTGGGCGACCCGGCCGCGCGGCTCGCGATGAGCGACACCCGCCAGCGGATCGGGGCGCTGGCGCTGATCTACCGCGCCCTCTACCAGGGGCCGGACCTCAAGCGCGTGGACATGCGGCCCTTCCTCGAGGAGCTGACCGCGCAGCTGCTCACCGGCGACGGCGAACCGCACGGGACGATCAAGACGCAGGTGCACGCCGACCCGTTGGTCATCGACCCGGACAAGCTGGCGCCGCTCGCCCTCTTTGCGGTGGAAGCGGTCACCAACGCCCAGAAGCACGCCTTCGACGGCGGGGGCGGAGAGCTAACGGTCGACTTCACCGTGCGCGGTCCGGAGGCCGAGCTCGCCATCACGGACCGGGGCGGCGCGCCCTCGTCCGGCGAGATGACGCCGGGCGTCGGACGCACCCTGATGACCGCCTTTGCGCGCCAGCTGCGGGGTCAGGCCTACTTCGAGCCCAATGACGCGGGCGGCATGACGGTGCGGCTGACCTTCCCCAATCCCGAGGCCGGAACCTAGACCGGCGCGCGGCGTTCCGCTGTCGAGTTTCACGCCTTGGGAGACGCGCCATGCGCAAGCTGATCATCATCGCCGTTATCGCCGCCGGTCTGGCCACCGCCGCCTGCCACACCATCGCCGGCGCGGGCCAGGACGTGCAGGCCGCCGGCAACGCCGTGAGCGACACGGCCAACGACGCGACGCACTAGAGCGTGCGAGCGCCGAGGCGGCCGGTCTCCCCCGACGGACCGCCTCCACAAGGCCCCGCGGCCCCACGGCGCGGGGCCTATTCGCGTGGCTAGTTGAGGCTGTAGCGGATGGGCAGCGACTTCGGTCCGCCCACGAAGGTGGCGGCTGAGCGCTTGGGTTCGCCGTTCAGCTCCAGCGACTGCAGCCGCGAGAACAGCTCCTCGAACAGGATGCGCATCTCCATCTTGGCCAGGTGCTGGCCAAGGCAGACGTGCGCGCCGTAGCCGAAGGCGAGATGCTTGTTGGGCTTGCGGTCGACGCGGAAGGCGTCGGGCTCCTCGAACACCTCCTCGTCGCGGTTGCCGGAGGGATAGCTGAGGAACAGCCAGTCGCCCTTCCTGATCTGGCGGTCGCGCAGCTCGGTGTCGGCGGTGGCCGAGCGCATGAAGTGCTTCACCGGCGTGGTCCAGCGGATCGCCTCGTCGACGACGCCCGGGATCAGCGACGGATCGGCCTTCACCTTGGCGAACTCCTCGGGGAACTGGCACAGGCCCCAGACCGCGCCGGCCGTCGAGGACGAGGTGGTGTCGTGGCCGGCGGTCGCGACGATCACGTAGTAGCTCATCGCCTCGAACGAGCCGAGCGGATGGCCGTCGATCTGGCCGTTGGCGATCAGGGTCGCGAGGTCGTCGGTGGGGTGGGCGCGGCGGTCCTGGGTGATGGCGTCGAAGTAGGTGAAGAAGTCGCCGATGACGCTCTGGACGGCGGCGAGGTTCGCCTCGAAGTCCTCGCCCATCTCCTTGTGGCCGCGGTTGAGGTCCGGGTCGGTCGAGCCGAACAGCTCCTGCGTCAGGCGCAGCATGCGGGGTTCGTCGCTTTCGGGGACGCCCAGGATCTCCATGATCACCCGCAGCGGGAAGGTCAGCGCCACGTCGTTGACGAAATCGCACTCTCCGCCGAGGTCGGCCATGCGGTCGATGTGGGCGCGGGCGATCTGGCGGATGCGCTCCTCGAGCTTGCGGATGTTCTGCGGCAGGAACCAGGCCTGGGTCAGGATCCGGTACTTGGGGTGATCGGGCGGGTCCATCTGCACCAGGCTGCGGACCAGGTGAGGGCTGCCGCCGGTCATGGCGCGGACCTTCAGGTCGATGGCCTTGGGCGTCAGCGTCGTCTGCAGGTCGCCGTTGTGGAAGAGGTCGTTCTGGCGGCTGACCTCCAGGATGTCGGCGTGCTTGGTGACGATCCAGAAGGGGTCGAACTCCGGCAGTTCGGCGCGGCCCAGCGGATTGTTGGCGCGCAGCCAGCGGAAGGCGTCATGGACGCTGTCGTCGGCATAGTTCTTCGGATCGATCGCTGCCCAGACCCGGTCGTCGTCGATGCGTACGTCGCTCATCGCTTTTCTCCCTGAGCGGCGATGATGCGCCGCTGACGCTGCGGAAGAAAAGGGCCGTGCTATGGAGGGGCATGCATCCGGCGCCCTACTTCAAGGAAACCGACGAGGCCGCGCTTTCGGCGCTGGTCGCCGAGCGCGGCTTTGGGCTGGTGATCGGGACCGCCGACGGCCGGCCGGTCGCCGCGCACGCCGCGCTGCTGCTGGAGGGGCGCAGGCTGCGCTTCCACCTCTCGCGCGCCAATGCTCTCGTCCCGGTGCTGGAGGCGGGCGGGACGGCGCTGGTCGTGGTCAGCGGGCCCGACGCCTATGTCAGCCCCGACTGGTACGGCGTCGAGGATCAGGTCCCGACCTGGAACTACCTCTCGGTCGAGATGGAAGGACCGGTCACGCCGCTGGAAGACGGGGCGGCCCTGCTCGACGACCTCTCCGCCCATTTCGAGGGAAAGCTGGCGCCCAAGCCGCCGTGGACGCGGGGCAAGATGACGCCCGGGCGGTTCGAGACGCTGCTGCGCGGCATCCGGGCCTTCGAAATGCGCATCGAACGCTTCGAGGGCGTGACCAAGCTCTCGCAGAACAAGGACGCGGCGGTGATGGGGCGCATAGCCGACGCGCTCGACGCCGCGGGCTCGGCCGAGGTCGCGCGGCTGGTGCGGCTTAGATCGGAACGGACGCGGCCAGCGTGACGTGGTCGTCGCCGGCCTCGGCCGCGACCTGGCCGCCGGCGTCGCGCAGCAGCAGATAGAGGTAGTAGGCCTGCACCCAGTGGCCGCCGAGCGCGCCGTCCAGCGGCTCGCCGCGCAGGCCCGACAGCACCTCGGGCCGCAGGCGGGCGCGGCCCTCGGCGTCGATGGAGATCACCACCTGCCCGTCGGCCTCGACGGCGCGGACCTTGGCCACCCCGCCCATCGGGAGCGCTCCGGCGGCGATCTGGGCGAGGTTGAGGATGGCGCGGGCCGCGGCCTTGTTCAGCACCGGCGGCTCGACGTTCCACTCGAGTTCGGGCCGCACGTGGGCGAAGACGCCGCGCGCCAGCGCCTCAAGCTCGCGCACGTCGAACTCCTCGGCCGAGGCCGAGGCGCCGAAGGCCACCCGGGCGAAGGCCAGCATGTCCACCAGCTTGCGGGCGCTCTGGGCGATCAGGCCCATGGCGTCGTCGCGCATGTCCTGCGCCGTCGGGTCTTCCAGAAGATCGAGGCCCGAGGCGATGGCGCTCGCCGGACTGATGAAGTCGTGGCACAGCCGCGCCGCCAGCATGGCGGCGAGCTCGGTGGCGTTGAGATCGCGTCCGTTCATCGCGGCCGAAGTCTTGGCCTGATTTGGGGCTTTGGCAAACGTCACCGGACGTCTAGAGCAGCGCCCATGGCTCGCGACCGGAGAAATCGCCGATGAAGGACGCCGACATCGGCATCGTGCTGGCCGAGATCGTCGAAGAAGCGGCGGGCGTCGTGCTGCCCTTCTGGGAAACCGAGATGGAGGTCGTCCAGAAGGCCGACGAAAGCCCCGTCACCGAGGCCGACCGCGCGGGCGAGCGGCTGATCCTGCAGCGGCTGCGCGAGCGTTTTCCCGACGTGCCGGTGGTCTCCGAAGAGCACGCCAGCGAGTTCGGCACGCCCGACGAGATCGGGCCGCGCTTCTTCCTGGTCGACCCGGTGGACGGCACCAAGGCCTTCGTGCGGCGCGATCCCAACTTCACCGTCAACATCGGCCTGGTGCAGGACCGCCGCCCCGTCGCGGGCGCGGTCTGCGCGCCGGCCACGGGCGAGATCTGGCTGACGACGCGCGAGGGCGCGATGAAGCGCCGCTGCCGCTCGCAGGTGCTGGATCCGGTGCGCGTGCGGCCCTGGCCGAAGGGCAGCGCGCTGGCGCTGGTCAGCCACACCATGAAGGAAGAGCGCGCCGTCCAGCTGGCCGAGCAGTACGGCTTTAACCTGCGCGAGCCGATGGATTCCTCGATCAAGTTCTGCCGCATCGCCGAGGGCTCGGCCGACATCTATCCGCGCCATGGGCCCACCAGCGAGTGGGATATCGCGGCCGGTCATGCGGTGCTGGAAGCGGCGGGCGGCAGCGTCACCACCCCCGACGGAAAACCGCTCGTCTACGGCAAGGCAGACGAGCGGTTCCTCAACGGCTGGTTCGTGGCGCGGGGGGGTTAGCCCTTCCGCATCCAGGAGCCGCCAAGCGGCCGGTACCATTGGCCCGTGGGAATGCGGTCGTAGAGCTGGCGCGCGGTCGCCTGGCCGGCGGCCTCGGCGGTGACGCCGGTCCTGCTGGCGCTTTCCGCATAGAGCGCGGCGCGCGCGGCGTTGATGGCGCTCACCGCGGCCTGCAGGGAGGCGTCGCCGGGACCCGAGACAAAGCCCAGGAAGCCGTCGCCCTGCTCGCCCACGACGCCCTGCACCTTGGCGGCGTCGACGGTGGCCTTCTGGGCCGGGGTCTGGGACATGGCCACGCCGGCGGCGGCCACGATCGAGAGGCCGGCGGCGATGGCGAAAAAGGTCTTGCGCATCTTCATCTGTCTTTCCGCCTAGAAGAGGTTCGGGTTCTGCTGGATCAGCGCCTGGACGTCCTTGTCGAGGCGCACGCGGACATCCGCGTCCAGCTTGGCGTAGATGTTGATCGGATCCACCTTGACCCGCACGGTCGGCGTGCATGCCCCAAGCGAGGCTGCGGCGACCATTACGGTCATGGCGGCGATCAATCCGCGTCTGATCATGGGCTCTCTCCTAAGCGTCATCATTTGACGGCTTGGCCGCTGAACGGGGTGTGAACGCATAAGCTCACTCTTTCGCCGCATCGACCCACCCACGGCGCCACGCCGCCAGAAGCTCGTCGAAGTTCAGCGAGGTGTCGAGGGTCAGATTGACGGGCGTGCCCTTGGGCAGGTCGACGGGCTTGCTCAACGCCTTGCCGCGCAGGGCGTCGAAGATGCTGATCTTCGCCTCCTTGACCACCTTCGGGTCGTGGTGGCCGTGGATCGAGAAGAGGACGTTCAGGCGGCCGTTGGCGACGCTGTTGACGGTGGCCTCCATGGTTTCGAAGGCGAGGTTCTCCATCGCCTGGTAGGCGAAGTCCTGCACGGCGTTGAACTGCTCAGGCTGGGCGGGGGTCGCGTCCATCGGGTTGGCGGGAGCCGCGCTCGCGTCGCTCTTCACGTTCGAGAGCACCGTGCGGCTGATCGAGATGCGGCCGGGCCGGTCGGCGACGAGGTGGCCTTCCGTGAGGCGCAGGCCTTCCGGGCCCAGGCTGAAGGGCACGCGGCCGTCGAGGAGGGCCTGGACCTGAATCCGGTCGGCCAGCGAGGTGTTGGCGACCAGCTCGCCCACGTCGACCTGCTTGAGGTTCATCACGCCCGTGACCGTGCGGCCGTCGGCCAGCGGCACGGTGAGCGGCTCCAGCGCGACCTTGCCCTTGGCGAGCGTGGCGCTGGCGGCCTGGAGGTGCAGGGCGTCGGCGGCGAGGTCGAAGACGGCGACGGCGTTGTCCAGCGGGGTGATGGCGGCGAGGTGCTGGACGCTGACCGTCTGGCCCGGCGCGGTCGTCAGCGGGATCAGGCTGGTGAAGTGCAGGGTGGTGTTGAGCCCGCTCACCGGCCCGGCCGGGCTGCGGAAGGCGAGGTTGCTCACCACGAGATCGCCGGAGCTGGTCGAGCCGGCCTTGTCCCAGGCGAGGCGGCCGGTGAAGGCGGCGGGACCGGTGGCGGCGCGGATCACGTCGCCAAGCGGCGCGATCTCGGAGGGCTGCAGGCCCTGCTCGGCGAAGACGAGGCCGCGGGCGTCGATGTCGGCGTGGCCGACGCCGCTGGCGACGACATGCTCCAGCGTGACGTCGGCGATCGGCTTGCCCTCGGCGGTGGCGACGGGGAAGGCGCCGCGCCACACGCCGCCCGCCAGCTGGGCGCGGCCGTTGGCGCGGACGGGGTTGAAGCGCGTCGCCTTGTCGGTGTCGGAGACGCGGATGGCCTCCACGCGCACGTCGGCGCGGTCCATGTCGCCGTGGCCGCCCGTGTCGAACTGGCCCGACGCGCCCGCCCCGGCGACCTGCCAGACCGGGATCGCGCCCTTGCCGTCCTCGAAGCGGCCCGCCACGCGCCAGGTCCCGCCGCTTGCGACGACCAGCGGCCCGCCGGAAGGGCAGACCCGGGCGCTGGCGTCGGTCACGTCGGTGTCGCCGAAGTCGATGAGCGCGGCCGACGCCGTGGCGCACCGGGCGAGGTCGAAGGTGGTGCGGCCGCCCACGATGCGCAGGCGGCCCTCGGCGTCGACCACCGCCTTCTGCGCGGGCGGGGCGTTGAAGGCGCCCTGCATGGCGAGCTGGGCGTCGACGGCGCCCTTGCCGATGGAGAAGGAGGCCATCTGCGCCTTCAGGTCGGGCAGGCCGCCGCCGTTCATCGCGAAATCGAAGGCCGACGGCTTGCCGCCGATCAGCGCGAGGCCGCCGTGCGGGGTCAGTACGGCGCGGCCGCCGGAGGGGCTCGACAGGGTGACGGGGCTCGCCAGCGTCAGGTGGATGTCGCCGTTGCGGACGTTGAGCTTCAGGGTCTCGGCGCGGGCGCTGAAGCGCTGCAGGGCGGCGGCCATGGCGTGGGCCTGCGCCGGGTCGCCCGAGAGCACCGGGACGGCGTTGGCGATCCGTTGCGCCCGGGCGGCGTCGAAGCCGCTGTCGGCGCGGGCGTCGGCCTTGGCGGTCAGGAAGTAGCCGTTCTTGCCCGCGCTGAAGCGGCCGCGCAGCGCGGCGTTGCTGTCGGAGAGCGCGAAGTCCGCCGCCTCCAGCCGCCCCGCCTCGAGACGGCCCACGAAGGGCATCAGCGCCAGGTCGCGGCCGAGCGTGGCATGGGAGGAGGTCAGGGTCGCCTTCAGCGTCCGCGCCTTCACATCGCCGCTGTCGAGCGCGCCGACGGACGCCGAGCCCGCCACCGCGCCGGAGAAGACCGGATTCGACGGGCCGCCCGCCAGTGCGCCCACGAACCGCGCCTCGGTGGCGAAGCCCGAAGCCGTGGCGTCGGCGAGCCTGGCATGGTCGACGGCGATGGCGGCGCGCAGGTTCGTGCCGCCCGCTACCGCCTGGGCCTGCGGGTCGGGATAGGGGATGACGCCGGCCACCGCCGCCTGGCCGCCGGCCAGGTCGATGTCGCCGCTCGCCAGACGGTCGACGTCGAGCCGCAGGTCGGTGGACAGGCTCTCGCCGACCTTGCGCACGCTGAGCGTCCCGCCGGAGGAGACGAGGGTGAAGTCCTGGCCCTTGAGGCTGGTCGGCAGCAGCCGGCCGTCGAAGCGCAGCAGCTTGCCGTCGTCGAGCGCGGCGTCGCCGGTCAGCCGCACCTGTCCCTGCTTCGTTGATATGGTGGTCAGGGAGTCGTCGATTAAAACGGCGGGGCCGGGCTCCTTGGTCTTCGGGCGCTTGAGGAAGTCGCTGATCAGGCGGTCGAGGGGACCGGCGGAGAATTTCTTGCCGTCGAACGCCACCCGCAGCCTGGGCCGGACGATGCGGACGGCGCTGGTGCGCAGGTGGAACGGGCCGCCGGCCCAGGGGGTGGTCACGTCGTAGGCGACCTGCACGTTGTCGGCGGTGAAGATCGGCTTGCTCGCGGAGCCTACCCGCATGCGGCCGGTGAAGGCGCCCGCGTCGATCGACTGCACCTGGAAGCTGGATTCGATGCCGCGTTGGGCCAGCCAGTCCTCGGCCATGGCGCGGGCGATGTCGCGGCGGTCGGAGACGACCAGCAGCCCCGCGGCCGCGAAGGCCAGCATGACGAACGCGCCCGCCTCCGCCCCGGCCTGAGCGTAGGGCGAGCGCATCGCGCTCAAGGCGCGCGGTTCAGGTCGGGCGGTGTCGGTCATCCCGGGGGAGGATAACGCTCCTTAGATGAATGTAGCCTCATAGGCCGATCGGCGGGGGCGGCGTGAAGCAGGCGCCCAGCGCCTCTTCAATCCCCTGCGCGATGGCGAGGTTGCGTTCGTCGGCTCCCCGCGCGCCGATGATCTGGACGCCGACGGGAAGGCCCGTGGTGGTGTGGCCGGCCGGAATGGCGGTCGCGGGCAGGCGAAGCGCGGTCGCCAGCGAAATCCACTCCAGCATCGCCAGATACGGGATCGTCTGCCCGCCCGAGCAGGCCAGCCGGCGCTGGGCGAAGGGCTTGTGGTTGTGCGGGAAGGCCGCGACCGGATTGATGGGAGCGAGGATCACGTCGACGTCGTCGAAGCGCTTGGCGACCTCCGCGCAGAGCGCCTCGCGCGTCTGGTTCGCCGCGCCCCACTCGTCGTCGGTGGCGGTGTAGCCGAGCGCCAGCCCGGCCCACGACACCGGCCCCGCGCCAAGCCGCCGCGCGATCTTCGCCAGCGGCCGGACGGCGGCCATGCCCTTCAGCATCCTGGCCGGCATGTCCTCCTTCAGCAC